>CANJJY010000346.1 GCA_947474445.1 Oligoflexaceae bacterium | reverse complement strand
TTCCCAATTGATTGGTGTGACGTTGGATCCGTGAAAAAGTACATGGTCGATGCGTCGCTCGAGGTTGCGTACCGGAAATGTAGGGATTTCCACAGGTCCCCTAAATGAGTCGTTCCATCCGGCTTCGACAAAATTCAGGAATGGCTGATCTTCCGCCGTCATATTAAAGTCGCCAAAGAGGAAGAGAGGTGCATCGCTCTCCTGTTCCTTGCGAAGCTTGTCGATAAGGCGACTCACCTCATGATTCTTGTTTTTGTCGTTTGCATCGATGTGGGCCGTTACGGCTAAAAATTCACGACCACTTGATAAGTGACGGATTTTGGCCCATAGGGCCAAGCGGCGAATGGATTGAAGATTAGAAATATCTTCGAGCAGCCAATAGCCCTTTTCAAGGATTTTGAATTCGCCCTTCTTGACGAGCAGCAGCGTGTCGGTTGTATAGGCGAGATTGTCGACGAATTCATAGCGATCTTCGAGGGAGGCGCGGAGCTGGTCGGCTTGCGTGACAGCCGCCTCCTGCAGCCCAATCACATCGGCGTCGATATCTTGAATAAAGCTCACCATTGCTGCACGGCGTTGTCCCCAAACGGGATACCCGCTATTGACGGATAGCAAATCAAGCGAGGACAGAATATTGAAAGTAAGCAGTTTCAGATCAAACGAGGAGCCCTCATTTTTAAGTCGATAATAAGAGTTCTTATCCTGATACTCGATGCAGGAGAAAAGCTGGAAGATGAAAAGGAGTGGAAGGAGTGGTCGATGCCACATGAGTCACTCCGTTTAGAATTTATAGGTCGCGCGGAGTCCTGATTCTTTGATGCCGATGTAGGGACCAATTTTGATGCTTTCCCAGAGCGTCGGAGGTCGCTTGGCCTCGGCTTCGGATTGAACGAGAGTTCTCCCCTCGCGCACCGCTATGTGACCAAAGCCATAACCCAAGGCAAATGCGAGCGGATAGTCGCTGGCCCAATGAACCCCATTATTCATCATCTGAAAACCTAAAAGGCCCATGAGAGTATAGCCAACCGGTTTAATCCAAAAATATTCGGGATAGTTTTCAGCAATGACGGTCATCGTTACCATCGCCGTCGCCATATGACCACTGGGATAAGCATCGTAAGATGAAACGTGCTTATGATAGTCAATTTGGTCAGGGAAAAAGCGCCAGATCCCTCCATCAGATGTCGCGTAGACGGGACTTTCACGGCCGGTGATATGCTTGAGCGTCTGGACCACGATACCGGCCGACACGATACCTTCCACGATCTGCATACCGGTTTGGATGGCCCGAATATTTCCTGTTAGATATCCTCCCGCGTAGAAGGAAAGAGCGATCGTCGCATGGGTCCATCCATCACCGATAAAATAGAATGCAGAACCGGTGTCGGTGGGGAAACGAATCGGGAATACGCCGAAGGCATTGAAGAATTCTGTCGTCTTGTCTTCTGATGAAATATGGTATCGCGCGCCGACTCGCTTAGATTCATCGAGGATATCTTGGTCAAAGTAAATCAAGGCAGCCGTACTTGCGCCGATGCCGGCCATCCAGGGCCAATTTTCCCAGCGAAAGCTCTCATCATAATAGCTATAGAGATCTTGAGGCACTTTATGAAATAGATCGAGCACCGAAGGCTTTCGATAGATATAGGTTTGACCATCAAAACTATATCTTTCTTCTTCTGTCGCAAGCGCTTTTGGGGGCTTTACGTCCTGGTCTTGAGAAGGGTCCTTGGTAGAAACATCTTCTTCAGCAACTAGGGCAGGACTATAAAACCCGCACCAAAGACTCAGAAGTATGGCTGACTTAAATGGCTTCATGTCTCTCAGCTTTTCTGCGTAGTTATCGCTTATATTTAAGCTTATCCTACTTGGAGTGAAGTCAGTAGATTCCGAGCTAGGAGTTATTTGCCGGGTGGTTTGTCGAGAAAATTTCTATTTGAGAAAGATGGCCAAGCCGATTTGAAAGCTTTCAATGCCGGACGTGGATCGAAGGTAGGAAGCTTCAGTGGCAAATCTCTCGTAGATGACGGTTCCCAAGGTGAGTCCACCCCAATCGGAACGCATCTGTCTCTGGCCGTTTAGGAACCAGCGAGAAATATACTGGGGATTTGCATAGAAGGTGAGCATTTCGCTCCAACGGTAGGACATATAGAGCGGGATGTGATAATCCCAAAGATTGAAGAAATCAGCATTTTCTGTGCGATAGTAAACGTAGCTCAAGCTGTTTCCGAGGGCTAGAGAGAAGTCACCGTTTTTCAATAATCGCTTTTTGATGCTGGATTCGAAAGTACCGACCAGCGTGAGATTGAGGCCCCATTCCCATTCTTGACCGAGTCCGCGGTGATAGCCAAGTTCAACATTGGGCCAGATTTGGCGCTTGCGATTTTTGCTCTCGGCGCTGATCGAAGTTCCTGAATAGTCTGAAAATCCTATATGAAAGCGACTTTCACCTTCAGGTAAAACCTCGGCGGTTTCAAAACTAGATATATTGATGCATGCAGAGGTGGAACTCAGCAACAGCAGAATCAAGAGCAGGCTCAAATTGTTGGGCATGCGCGTGTCAACTCTTAAGCGAGGAGGATTGAAACCCAGTCTGATCATTATAAATGAGGCGTCAGCGCAATTCCAGAGAGAGTTGCATGGCTCTCTCGCAAGTCTTCTGCTCGGAATTCTAATGCAATTTACTCTGAGGTTTGGCGCGAGTTTGACTGTCTCCGCCCTCGGAATTGCTCTCTTCTTCACTCTCGTGGGAAATATCCTGAAAAGACGACCCCACTTCCTGAACGGTTTCCTCCTGCTCCTGGCCGCCGCCGCGTTCTTCCAGATATTCGCGCAGACGTCGAAGAGCCATCTTGAAGGTATGCTGTCTTGCGAGGAGGGTGTTGACCTCTTGTCGAAGTCTTAGCACTTCTCCCCCCAATTCGTTGAGGTTAGACTCAAGCTTCTCTATGCGTTGCTGGTTAGCATTGTTGATGTCGTGGTCGAGTTGCGTCGATTCCGTTTCGGTCGCAAGTGGTTTGCTGAACATTTTGAGGACCATCGTCGATCTCCTTTGTGAGCTCATCCATGAGAGGGAGAGAGATTCCCCTCTTGATCGAGGGGTGTCGAGAAATAAATCAGCTGGTTTTGCGCTTTTCTAAACCATATTTTTGAACTTTGGTGATAAGGCCTGCGCGACTGATGCCGAGCTCTTTGGCGAGGCGCGACTTGTTCCAACCGGTGCGCTCAAGGCCTTCGAGTATCATTTGCTTTTCCATGACTTCGAGCGAATCTTTCAAGTTGCCATTGACGCGGAGTCCAGGGAATTTCTTCTTGGTGCTTTCCTTGATGCGTTGAGAAAGCATTTCAGGACTCAAATCCTTGCCATCCCCGGCGAGGACGCAGAGACGTTCAATTTCGTTTTCGAGCTCGCGAACGTTACCTGGCCAGTCATGATCCATCATGCGTTCGAGGCAATCTTTGCCAAGCAACTTCTTCGGGGTATTCGTCGCTTTAGCAAACTTGTTTAGGAAGTGCTCGGACAGGAGAATGATATCGTCCTTACGGTCGCGGAGCGGAGGAACGACGACGTTAATGACGTTCAAGCGATAGTAAAGATCTTCGCGGAACTCACCGTGCTTGACCATTTCTATCAGATTCTTGTTCGTTGCGGTTAGGACTCGGACGTTACCGCGTTTGACTTCCGTGCTTCCCACAGGAGTGAACGTGCCTTCCTGCAGAACCCGGAGCAATTTAACCTGCATCTGCGGCGAGGTGTCACCAATTTCATCGAGAAAGAGGGTTCCGCCATCAGCTGCTTCGAACAGACCCTTTTTATCCTTAATCGCCCCTGTGAATGCGCCTTTCATGTGACCGAAAAGTTCGGATTCCAAAAGGTTGTCGTTAAACGCACCGCAGTTGACGACCAGAAAGCGCTTGTTTTTGCGCTTCGAGTTGTAATGGAGAGCTTTCGAGATCAGCTCCTTACCAGTCCCGTTTTCGCCTTGGATGAGAACCGTCGTGTCTGAATCACAGACGCGTTCCAAAAGCCGATAGAGCTCTTGCATGGCCATAGATTTGCCGATCATGCGATCGAATCCGTAGCGCTGACCCAGCTCCTTAGATAGTTCGCTGACCTTGGTCTTTTCATCATCGAGATTTCGATGCATAGCCAGAATCTCGTCGACGACCAATTCGATCAGCTCGGAGAGATAATGGAGTTCTTTCGAGGAAAGAACGGGGAGCTCATCAAGCTTCTCTAAGAGATCCCGTCTTTGAGGGAAGTCGCGTTCCAGATATCCGCGGATTATGGTTTTTTGAGCAGCGGCTGTGTCTTCGCAGATAAAGCCATCGCCAAATACTGTCCCTAAGAATTCACCTTTGACGTGAATGGGAACCGAGATGACAGAAAATCCGGTGGCATCTTCAGTAATCCTTGTTTTTTTACTGTGCATCGACTCGACTGTGGTCTGTCGAGCTGTAGTCACGCGCTTAGAAAAGCCTTTTTCGTCGGCGACAATCGCCTGGCACACCGGATTGAGCGGGTTAAAGAACTTTCCTTCAGGAACCCCTCTCAAAAAGCCTTTTTTGTCGGTGAAGTTGATTTGGACTCGCCACCACTTGCCGACGATTTCCTTCAGCTTCCGGATCACGTGCATCTTGTCAAAGTCTTCCCAGCGGACAGTTTCCTGAGCCATAACAGGTCTCCTGCGAGAGCTAATTAAATTCTTACCGTCTAGAGAGCTCGCACTCAGGGAACCTATCGGCTGTTC
>CANJJY010000345.1 GCA_947474445.1 Oligoflexaceae bacterium | reverse complement strand
GCTTCTGCACAAAGCAGCTTCTCGCGGACTGATTCACCGTAATAATGCTTCACGCAAAGTGGCTCGATTGGCTGCTTTGGTTAAAAGCAAGACGACGGCTAAAGCCTAAGCTACAAGTCGAATAATAAATTCATTTACACCCTAAAATGAGCCGTGCTCGATTTGGGTGTATTTTTTTGTGTTTTACATTTGAATTTTCGCTTCCAACCAGAGTTTTTCCAGATCGGGCCGGGCCAGTGACCCAATGGCAAGCCCCCGCTTGAGTGCAAGTCGCTCTACAGCCGCAAACCGCCGTAAGAACTTATGGTTCCCCCTGAGAGCTGCTTCTTCAGGCTCAAAGCCAAGATGGCGCGATAACTGAGCCAATGAGAAGAAGACGTCACCTAATTCATCTCCAAGTCGCTCCTCTGCGCCTTCATCACCCACAGCTTTCGCTTTTATTTCTGCTTCGAGCTCTTCTAGTTCTGACCGCAGTTGATGCAAAACTTCAATCGGATGATCCCAATCAAAATCTATGGACCGAGCTTTTTTTCCTATTTTGAAGGCCTGGGTCAGTGCTGGGTAAATTTTCCGCGCTTCGGCGAAAGTTTCCACTTCAGCCATATTGCCAGATTCGCTAGAAATTGCCTTTTTCTCTTCCTTTACTTTCCTTTCCTCGGCTTTAATCGCTTCCCAATTTTGCTTCACCTCAGCCGCTCCTATTTCACCTTCTTGGGCTGGCGCAAAGACGTGGGGATGTCGCCTTAGCATTTTGGAATTAATTCCTTCAATGACATCCACAATATGGCCAGCCCTTCGGTCCTCTGCGATTTGCGCATTGAGGACCACTTGCAACAGCACATCGCCAAGCTCTTCCAGAAGATGTTGATCATCTTGCTGCAGCATTGCCTCAGCCGCTTCATATGCTTCTTCGAGCATAAATCGCCGAAGGCTTTTATGATCCTGCTGCAAATCCCAGGGACACCCTGTTTGCGGATGCCGAAGCGCTGCGATGGTTCGAATAAAAAGGCCGAAAGCCTTTTCAGCAGCTTGGACTTTCGTTTCCAGATCAAGTGGAGAGGTCATCGAATTCATATAGGCTCCACAAGACTAGGAAGATAATCTGCTACAGGAGGTAGCCCGAGGACGGTAAGAGCAGTAGCGGCAATATGAGCAATGCTGCCAACAGCGACAGGAGCTAAGCGAAAGCGCTGTTCCTTACGAGGATCAAAGAGGTAGAAAGGCACATCACTAACGGTATGCGCCGTTTTCGGTTTTGGCCATTGGTCACGCGGCAAATCTTCCCAATTCGCCGGGCCTTCTTTATTAGTATCAAACATCTCATCACAATTGCCGTGATCAGCTGTAATTATCAGAACGGTATCGGTTTCCCTTGCTGCATCCAGTAAGCGTCCCAAGCACAGATCCACTGTCGCAACAGCAAGAATACTAGCGTTCAAATTTCCAGTATGCCCAACCATATCCCCATTGGGATAATTGATGCGACCGAAATCAAAACTCGCACTACGCATCTTGTCGATCGTCATCTGAGTGATCTCGTAGGCCTTCATCCATGGCTTCAAATCGAAGTGGATGTTATCAGAAGGAATTTCGACATAATCTTCCAATGCTTCATCGAATTTTCCTGATCGATTTCCGTTCCAGAAATAAGTCACATGACCAAACTTTTGGGTTTCCGAACATGCAAATTGCCTGAGCCCGTATTTGATTAAATATTCAGTCAGGGTCTTGCTGATTTGTGGCGGAGACACTAAATAGCGAGGAGGGATATGAAGATCTCCATCGTATTCCATCATGCCAGCAAAAAATATGTCCGGGAATCGAACACGGCTGAAAGCCGTGAAGTTAGTTTCGGTAAATGCTCGCGCGATTTCAATTGCGCGATCCCCTCGGAAGTTGAAAAGCACCACCGCATCGCCGTCAAGAATTGGCCCTATTGGCTTACCAGCTTCTTTGATCACGAACGGTGGGAAATATTGATCTGTAAGGGCAGGATCTTGGGCACGAAAAGCTGCTACAGCCTCGAGGATAGAACCAAAGCTATAACCCGCTTCGCCAAGCACATGGGCTTGCCACCCACGGTGCACCATACTCCAATCCGCTTCGTAGCGATCCATTGTCGTCGTCATGCGACCACCGCCTGATGCTACCCGAATATCAAAGTCGGGCCCAGACACATCGTCAATCACCTTTTGCAGATGCCCAACATAGACTTCAGCGGTCTTTTCCCCCACATCGCGCCCATCAAGCAGGACATGAAGTCGAACGCGCGTTAATCCGTCTTTTTTTGCCTGTCGAATCATCGCATAGAGGTGCTGTTCGTGAGAATGAACATTGCCGTCGGAGAGAAGCCCGAGCAAATGCAGCGTCGATCTTCGTTCACGAATCTGCTTGACCAAGTCCGTCCAACAGGAGCCCTGAAAAATACGTCCTTCTTCGATCGCATTATGAATGAGCTTAGCACCTTGATCGAAGACCCGCCCTGCCCCTAGGGCATTATGACCGACTTCACTGTTGCCAATATCTGCATCGCTCGGAAGCCCCACATAGGTTCCATGAGCTTTCAGAGTCCGGTAGAGGCCATTGTGCTCCAGCCAGTGCATGGCCGGCGTGTGGGCGAGCTTTACAGCGTTTCCATAGCGGCTTTGCCGTACACCCACCCCATCCATAACAACGACTAAAAGTTTTCTCTTTGCTTTTGACACAACCCACTCCTTAGGCTAAACGCTGGGCATCGCTTCGAAACTAGCCTAGACTTCAGCCAGAAAAAAGGCTTTTTGCGGCCCATCTGGTCTAACATCAATGGCCGTGTTCAACGCTGTCTTTTTTGATTGGGGCTTTTTGATGCGTGCTGTAATCCAACGGGTAGCTTGGGCTCAAGTCGATGTAGATGGAGTGCGAATCAGCCGTATCGAACATGGATTGCTCGTCCTTCTGGGAATAGCTCGAGGCGACCACTCAGCGATGGTGAACCCATTCGTTGAAAAATTAATACATCTAAGGATATTTCCAAACGATGAAGGGCGATTTGATCGATCCGTCCGCGATGTATCAGGTGCGATACTTGTCGTTTCACAGTTCACTTTGCTAGGAGATATGCGCAAGGGGCGACGACCAAACTTTCAAGAAGCGGCTCCACCTGAAGAAGCACGAAAGATTTATGAATCTATCATACAAGAGATCAGTAACAAGGGAATTGAAACAGCAGGTGGAATTTTTCAATCGCACATGCATGTGTCGTCGTTAAATGATGGGCCAGTTACCCTTATATTGGATCTCCCTGAACTTCAAAAAACCGACCCTTTCGAGCTCTTATCAAGTTCAAATAAACAAACATAAGATTTTAAAAAATTGCAGGCTTTGCCTGCATATTGTCAAAGGATCCATTAATGGTCTCGGCAATGAGTATCTTCTACATACCCTGCTCCAATGAACCTGAAGCATCTATGATCAGCCGTCAATTGCTCGAAGAACAATTGATTGCTTGTGGCAATATAATCGGTCCAGTGCGCTCTTTTTTTCGATGGGAAGGCCAAATTCAGGAATCGATGGAAGTTATCCTCATCTTGAAAACTCGAGTTGAATGTAGTGAGAATCTTCAGCAACGCATTAAAGAGCTCCATAGCTATAGTTGCCCATGCATCCTAGAATTGTCACCGCATTCGATAAATCAACCTTACCTCGAATGGATCAGGAGCGTAGTTCCATGGGAAGCTCCTTCTCCTAAGACGCCAATCAAGGCTCTCAAACCAATTCCCGCACCTACCATTAGCGACCGACCGCCTTGGGATTGAAGGCTTTTGATTTATTCTATGAGGTAAAAGTCAAAAAAATATCTGGGGCGGCTAAGCCCCCCCCAGATATTTTATCGAAAGACTTCCATCTTAATCGTTATTTGATTCACTGTCATCGACACCGATCTTGTTATAGAACAATTCATCGATGGTCTTCTTGATGAGAATCCATAGTAGTTCTTTGTCAGAGCACTTACCAAAGACACCGAGAGGAATCTGAAATCCTCCCTTATCTTTGCGCCCTCCCCCGTAAAAAACTCCGTGTTGATCTTGTCCGAAGACATCTTTAATCCACTTATCGGGATCAAGCGTGTGCGATTTAGTGCGGAGTGATCCATCAACAAATTCACCACCGACGACCCCATAGACGACAACCGTATCAATTCCTTCGCGATTGAGAAGGTAATCGGCGCATTGCCCTATACCATCCCGATCCTCGTCACGCACATAGCCGACACCAGAAAACATAAAAGTCCCCCGGATATCCTTTCTCTGCAGCGCAATTTGAGTGAGATCCATGGTTTTGGCAGGGATCGACTGTCTCGAGATCAGCGCCAGCAGATCTTTATCAACATAGCGAGAAAGGAATTCGCTGGCTTTATAGTCAAGTGGAGTCGCATTTACAAAGTTATCCGTATCAGTCCTCACACCGTGCATAAGTGCCGTTGCGATTTTCGCTTCTTCTAAACTATCGCCTGTGAAATTAAAGCGACTATGCTGAAGGTATTCGCCATAGATCGCCGACGTGGATCCAACATTTTCCCTGATATCGAGAAAATGAGCTTTAATCGTACCAAGTTTTCGATGATGATCCACAAAGACAAGTAGTTCGCAAGTTTCTGGAAGCTTGATCGGCAGTTCAGTATTTTGCGAATCATTTACCGCATAATAATCGTAGCTGGAGTAGTCGAATTGATCTGAATACTCTTCAATATCGAGATCCAGCTTTTTAACGAGAGCTCG
>CANJJY010000344.1 GCA_947474445.1 Oligoflexaceae bacterium | reverse complement strand
TTATCGCGAATAAGTTCCACCAAGACATCCTTGGTCAAAGTAGCCATTTCGACACCTCCCATGCTCAGTGCTCGGTAGACGCTTAAGTGAGTCCTCCCAGATCCTTATAGTAGCAACTTCCTGCTCGCACGGGAAGTAGCTGATACGAAAAATTATTTTCGTCCCCGGGTGCGTACCTCAAAGCTGTTTTTCTTGGCACCAGTAACAGGGCGATGGGGGAGATCTCGCGAAAAAGTTCGTATGGAGCGGCTCCAAGGTGACGGTTCCTTATATTGACTTAATGATCTCTGAGATTACAATGCATTTCTGAAGTTAGATTCAGGCTAAAGCAACACTCGGGAGTATCCGAATGATTGAAGTCGTTGGTTTACGTAAAACCTTTGGGAGTGTGAATGCCTTGAATGACATCTCATTTGAGGTGGCGAAAGGGCAAATCGTTGGGTTTCTTGGAGCAAACGGAGCCGGCAAGACTACCACTATGGATATCCTGTGTGGTTGCATCGGAGCCGATGCAGGTCTCGCCAAGATAGCTGGTTTCGAAATTTCCGAAGAGCCCCTCGAAGTTAAAAAGAGGATTGGCTATTTACCTGACGAACCTCCGCTTCACAAAGAGATGAAGGTAAACGAATATCTGACCTACGTAGGCAAACTTCATGGTCTTGCTGGCCAGGACCTAAAGCGAAAGGTAGCTGGGATCATAGAGCGCTTGGAGATTGGAGGTGTTCAATCCCGACTGATAGGAAATCTTTCGAAAGGTTACAAGCAAAGGGTCGGTTTGGCTCAAGCATTGATTCATGATCCAGAAGTGCTTATCCTCGATGAACCGACGGAAGGATTGGATCCCAATCAAATACTTCAAATTCGTCAACTTATTCGCTCGTTGCGAGATCAGCATACCATACTGTTTTCGTCACATATTCTTTCTGAAGTTGAATCGATATGTGATCATCTCATTATCATAGATAAGGGGAAGATCGTCGAACAGGGAACGCACGAAGAGTTGATTGCCAGACTCGAATCAGGAAGGCAGTTCCAACTTAAAGTCCGACAAGGTGCCAGCAGTCTCGCTGCGAAATTGAAAGCCTATCCAAGCCTGTTTGATATTGTTGTAGATGACGAAGACGGTCAGAAGATAAGTTTTAGAACAAAAGACCAGGACCAAGATCTCGATCGAGTGGCGCGCGAGGTTCTGGATGGAGGCTTTGGCTTTCAAGAATTGGCCCTCAAATCTAAAAAGCTTGAAGACGTGTTCTTCCAATTAACCCGTTGATATCAACTACTAATCGAGGAGCGCATGCGATGAGCGCTGTGATGACGATTGCTGGCCGCGACCTGCGGGCCTATTTTGCCTCCCTAAAAGGGGCCGTTACTTTTTTCTTCCTGCTCATGTTTATGGGGCTGTTTTTTCAATCTTTCTGTAGCACTTATCTTCAATTTCAGGAACAAGCTAGCCAATATGGGGGTGAGCCCCCAAAATTGAGCCAACTTCTTACCGCTATTTTCCAGAACCTTCATTTCATTTTTCTTTTCATAGTTCCGGCTGTAACGATGGCCTCCTTTGCAGAAGAAAGAAAAACTCAGGTTGATCGCTTGCTCCAGACCGCTCCTGTCAGTACCATTCAGGTCGTCATGGGGAAATTCGGTGCTGCAGCTGGGTTTCTCGCTCTTGTTTTAATCGCCTCTGCGGTTTTTCCTCTTTACCTATTCAAATATGGAAACCCTGATCTAGGCCCCATCCTCACTTCTTATTTGGGAATCTTTTTGCTCATGGCCGGCCAAGTAGCTTTCGGACTTTGGGTCTCGTCCATGGTGAGCCACCAGTTCTTGGCTTTTCTTTTTACGGCTTTTGGCCTTTTCTTATTATTAATTCTCGCTTGGATTGCTCCCAATATTTCGAGTGCCGGTGGGGTCGAAGAGTTTGTTAAATACCTGGCAGCGACGAGTCATCTTGATAATCTCTTTAACGGACTCTTGACCGTAGCAGATGTGGTCTACTTCGTTGTGTTCATCGCTCTATTTTTGTTTTTTACAAATGTGTCTCTCGACTCGCAGCGCTGGAGGTAAGAACGATGCGTGGTGGACTTCTACTTTTGCCCTTTGTCAGCATGTTTACTCTGATCCTGGGTTTTGCGACATCTAAAGCGTACAAATCCGTACCTGCGGTCAGCCTGTTCTTTTATGCCATCGCGGCCATATCCATAGGGGTCTGGCTTTATAAAGATATAAAGCAAATCGGCAATGTCTTTAAGCGCAAAGGCGCACGGCATAATATGAGTCAGGGTTTAAGTGTGGTTTTAGCACTTGTATTAGCTCTGGGTGCCGGCTTTTTGAGCAAGCGCGATCGATTCAATAAAAGTTTCGATGTCACGCGCGAGGGTGCCAATACTCTCTCAGCCGAATCGATAAAATTGATTGATCAAATCAAAGATAAGAAGGAAGTCGTAAAAATAATTGGATTTTTTCAATCTGAAGAAAAGAAGAACGATTTTAGAAAGACTTTGGCCCTTTATGAAATGAAAGGCGCAACGTTTGATCTGGAATACGTCGATCCTCAGACCGATCCAACCAGGGCTATGTCGGAAAACATCACAGCTCCAGATACCGTTTTGATGAAAAGAGATAAGCAAGAGGCTCGTCTCACCGCTTTTTCTGAGGAAAAATTCACCAATGCGCTGATCAGGGTCTTGAAGGATAAAGAAAGGACAGTTTATTTTCTTACGGGCCACGGAGAAGCAGATGTAGGTAGTCAAGAGGCTTTTGGCTATTCAACAGCCAAAGCAGAACTTGAATCGGAACGCTTCGTAGTCAAGTCGCTAAATTTGCTTCAATCAGGAAAAATTCCCGATGACGCTGATCTCATAGCCCTGATTGGACCCAAATATGATCTGAGGGCCGAAGAAAGAACTCTTCTTGAAGAGCATATGTTGAAGGGAAAACCTATTCTCGCACTTATCGATGCCATGGTTCAGGTGCCAGAAATCAACATCATGCTGTCGAAAGTTGGAGTCAAGCTCAACGATGACCTTCTCGTAATTCGACCCGACGATCCGCGAGCGAAACTTCTTGGTCAGAATAACGCCATTATCACGGAATTTGACTCGCTATCGCCAGTGACAGCTGAGTTTGTCAAGCGCGGTGGCGTGGCACTGATGACGCCAAATTCTCGGTCGCTCGAAATGAGCACAGAGAACGAGTTTAAAGTGAAGCCTCAGAGCCTTGGAAAAACAGCTGATATGATCGTAAAAATTGCCGGTGTTAAATCCGAGTCAGATTTGAAAGGTGGAGTTACACCTGATCGGGTCGTAAGCGGCAGCTTTGATGTGTTTGTAGTTGCGCACGGCCAAGTCGGGGGCGATAAAGTTGCGACAAAGGATACGAAAGATTCTACAGGAGCCGACGTAAAGAGCGACACAAGTGGGAACAGTTCTAAGGAGGTCCGAGTTTTTGTCGGCGGATCGGCAAAGTTAGCAAGCAATGTTGGGGTTCAGAGAGGAGAGAATCTTGATTTGTTCATGAACGCAGTCAACTATCTATTGCAAGACGAGGACTTTATATCGATCCGTGCCAAGGATAATGCCAAGAGCACGCTGGATCTAACGTCGGCGACTAGCCAATTTTTGATGCTGGGTATTTCTTGGATCTATCCGCTCTTCTTTTTAGGTCTTGGTGTGTTCTATTGGATGCGTAGGAGAGCCACGGCATGAGGAGTTTTAAAAAGCCATTTCTTTTCTTGGCTATTATCATTATTTTTGCCGGCCTCGCATATTGGGATGATTGGAAGACAAAAAACGACATTGAGAAGGCAAAAACCAAGGATCAGCTGGTTGATTTCACTGCCGCAAGCATTGAAGAAATCACCTATCAAAAACATAATGAGCAAGGAGCGTCGTTTGATTTGACGCTCGCTAAAAAGGATGGAAAGTGGCGGATTATAAGACCAGAATCCTATGCAGCTGATTCCGGAGCAGTAGAAAGATTGCTCAAAGTCATTGAAGATGCTCAGTTCGAAAAATCTTTTGTGGCCGATGCGAAGAGGCTGAACGACTTTGGTTTGAGTCCGCCCCAAATCATTATCGGATTAAAAACCAAGGATGGAATAGGTGAAAGGATCTCTCTAGGGGGTAAGAGTCCAACGGGATTTAGTGTTTACGCTCAACTGTCAAGTAATCCACGCATGCTTCTCTTAAATCAGTATGTGTTTACCGCCGCTAACAAAGAAATGCAGGATTTTCGGGATAGAAGCCTTGGAATTCCTGATGGTGTAGAGGTAAAAGGGTTTACTTTTCATAGAGCGAGTCAAGCCCCGATTACATTTGCTCGGCGCGAGCGAGATTGGTTTATTGTCAGCGACGGCGATCAAAAAGCAGATCCTCAGGAGGTCAATGGCTTTTTGTCGTTTTTGCAGCAATTGAAGGCTGAACGATTCATAGATCAGCCATCTCCTGACCTTGAAAAGGCTTTGACTCAGGATAATCCAGGTTCCCAGCTTGTTGCGAAGCTTCAGTTCGAGACGGTGCATGGGCTTTCGCAGAGCTTCACGCTGATCGAAAACAACGGAGTAATCTATACGCAAATTCCTGGTCAAAAAGGGACTGTAGCTCTCGACAAGAAAGTCGAACAAGGGCTCAAAAAATCGCTAAAGGAATTTGTTTACCGCGGCATGTTTAGTTTTAATTCGACCGAAGCTACCCAGGTGACCCTTGATGGTGCTGTTTTTGAAAAAAAGGAAAATCAATGGAAATTGGCGGGTTCTTCGAAAAAT
>CANJJY010000343.1 GCA_947474445.1 Oligoflexaceae bacterium | reverse complement strand
GGTACTAAGAAAAATAGGAAGCCGATGATGAAGGACAGCCAAGTCTTGCGCACGGTTGAGTCTCGCTATATTGACAAGAGAAGAGGCCCCTCTGGGCTCATCTAGGCATCTTCTCCAGGATGGGCTTCCCGTGTCAAGCAGCTAGTACTCCACGCAGTCATCGTCGGCTGAGCAGAAAAGACTGAAAATTTCCTGTCTCATCAACTTCTAGCACGGTCAAGATTTGGCTGGTTGCTGAGGAGTTTGACTCCGCGGTTCTATTTTCAACATGTCAAATTCCATACCATCGTAAGCCAAGAGAATGTTAGGACCCTCTGGTTGATTCAGGGCATCCCAGGTCTCTTTATGATAGACAACCTGCTTTTGACGGTGCGTCAGAGCCTGTTCAAGCATGCGCAATTCTTTTTGTTCGTTGGCGCGGGGATCATGGTGCGTCATGATTATATTTCGAATCCCCTCACGAAGGGCAAGGTCGACGCCGATGGGAGGACTGCAGTGTCCCCAATCATAGCGGCTCGCCAGCTCATCCATTTCGTACTGACCGTCGAAGACGAGCAGATCGAGATTTTGGAAAAATGCCAGATCGCGGCCCATGGCTTCGGGGGTCATTCTCTTATATTCGCCATCAACCCCGATGGCGATCGAGCGCTGTTCGGCATCAAAGCGATACCCGAATGAACCACCTGGATGGTCCAGAGCAAAAGGGGCAATGGTCAAATCTCCGAAGGTCAATTTTTCATAGACCTTGATCTTGCGAAATTCGATGTTTGCACTCAGCTCGTCCCATTTTACCGGGAAATTGATGCCATTGAATTGGATCCGAATATAGTCAGGTGCATGCGGATGGACGTGATAGATGGTGAGCTTCATCCCGGGAATGTAAATAGGGACGAAAAAGGGCAGTCCCATAATGTGATCCCAATGCAGATGGGTCATCAAAATGGAAATTTCTTTGCGACCTTGAGCTAAAACCTCGCCCGAAGCATCGGCGAGACCTGTGCCCATGTCGATAAAGAAGCGATGCTCTTTATGAATCACTTCATTGCAGGTCGTGTTGCCCCCATAGACGAGGGGAGAGCCCAAAGTGCCCTCACTGAGGGCATGGCGGAATTCACTGATGCTCCGTAGGCCCAAGGATTCGGCCTTTTGGGCGTAGTGTTCCACCAGGTGATGAAAATTTTGGTGTGTCATGGCCCTCGGGAGCGAGCCTCGGGTACCCCACATACGTAATTTCACGCGGTCCTCTCTGCTTGTGCTCCAGCTATATTAGCAGAGCCTGGGGCGAGCCGCTATATCTTGTCATTTGGACCAGGGGGAGGAGTTTCTAAAAAATTCAGGGGTTTAGTCTGAAACGGTCCGGGAGCGTCCTCAGAAAACATCTAACTTTGCTCTGGAATATTCCATCGAACTTTGATATTCGTAGCGTCCTTGTCAAGTAAGGCACAGCTTAAGACCTCAAATCGCAGGTATGCCGTGTCGAAGTGATGATGATTCATCGGAGAATGGAGTAAGAATGCTCACCCTACGTCTTCAGCGTCACGGCGCCAAACATCGCCCTTTCTATCATATAGTTGCGACTGATTCGCGAAATGCACGCGATGGCCGTTTCATAGAAAAATTGGGTTACTACGATCCCACCCGCGAGCCGTCTTTGATCGAGCTCAAAGTCGATCGGATCAACTACTGGTACGAACGCGGAGCAAAGCTTTCGGAAGCAATTGAGAACATTCTTGCGAAAAAGAACGTTAAACTCGAGCGCGCCAAAACACACAAGCAAGCTCACTGAGATCGTGGCGCTGTGAAAAAGCGTTGGGTCCATCTCGGCATCGTTGGCAAGGCTCACGGCCTCAACGGTGCATTTTTTATTTCCAGGCGCGATGAACATCTGCCGGAAGGCATCAAAGTTTTGCGCATTGGTCCCGACCCAGAGAAAGCTTCCACCTATCAGATAGTCAGTTCTCGCTGGCAAGGCGAACGTCCCGTCGTCGCTTGCCGGGAGATTACCACCCGGGAAGCTGCCGAACAGCTCATCGCCCAGATCGTTTGGTGCGAGCGCGAGAAGCTGAAAATTGATGAAGCGGATGAATATCTCTGGGCCGATTTGGTCGGCAAAGAAGTGCGTGATTTCAAGGACGCATCAGTCGGTCATATCCGCGAAGTCGGAAATTTTGGAGCCAGCGACATCGTTCGTTTGGTGCATCCGACGCGTGGAGTGCTGGAAATTCCCTTTGTGCGCAGTTATTTCGATATGACCTTCAAGAGCGAAGACCCTTTTCTCCGCCTCTTGGTGACGCTCGATGTCTTCGACGAAGCCTGGAGTCCCTCGTGAGTCAATGGTCCTTTATCAGCGTCCATCCCGCGATCATCGAAGCTTACACGCGCGTCGGGGTCTTCCGCTCCGCGGCTCAGAAGGGCATGCGCTTTGAAGCGGTTCAGCTTCGTGAGTATGCGGTCGACAAACACGGATCGGTCGATGACTCCCCTTTTGGAGGAGGCGACGGCATGGTTCTGCGCCCGGAACCGCTGGTTGCCGCGCTCGCCGCATTACCTGCCGGGGCTCGCGTGATCTACACCAGTCCGAGTGGACGCCTTTGGGGACAAAAGGATGCGGAGCAGTATGCCCAAGGTGAGCAGGATCTCGTGTTCATCGCTGGTCGTTTTGCAGGTATCGATCAGCGCTTTGTGGATCGCTATGTTCACGATGAAGTTTCCATTGGAGATTTCGTGGTGTCCGGTGGGGAGCTTCCCTGTCTCCTGATTGCCGATAGTATCCTGAGACAGATCCCAGGGGTGCTCGGCAATCAGCGCAGTGCCAGCGATGATTCCTTTGCTAGCGGCATGCAGGGGCTTCTTGAATATCCTCTCTACACGAGGCCTCCCGTTTTTGAGGGTGAAAGCGTCCCCGACGTGCTGATGTCGGGAGATCATAAGCGCATTGAGCAGTGGCGCCGTGAAGCGGCTCTAGAAAAGACTCAGCGCCTTCGTCCGGATCTCTTGAAAAAATAGGCCTTACCCACGGCGTCGGCCACATAATCATTCTATGGCAAAGGCTACGGCCTATTGAGCAGCTGCGATTCTTTGAAGAATGCGGGGAAGGTAGCGGAGCGAGCGCCGCTTACTGAGCAAAATGCGTTCGATCATCGGCGACAGACCAGGGACGCGTTCGATCGCCACGATTTCCGCGCGGTCGGGAGCATCCATGGATGCACAGAGCGGCCTTATACAGAGCTTTTGGAGACCGCGATCGCTCACTTGTGAAGGCCACAGAGCTCCAATTCGCGCCAGACGTCCTAGGGCTTCGGGAGTCACTTGAGAAACCAGTGAGTTGATCGAAGTGACTTTCTCACGCCGATAGATCGCTTGAAGGAAGTTTTGCCACAGGAGCCAGTTCTGCCGCCATCGCAGGCTTTGGGTCTCATGATAGGATCGCCAGCTCGCAGGCGGGGGCCGGCGACGCAGGCTCCAAGGTGTTGCAAGAGGTGAGAGATCATCTCGCGCGGGCAGCTGACGCGAGAGCTTCACGGCGTATATTTCGAGATTATTCTCATAGCGAAGATCCTGGGTTCGCTCTTCGAGTTGCTCAATAGTGGGCGGATGGTAGAGAGGATTAGGCAGATCATCGAGCTCAGCATAGCGATCAAAGAGGCCCAGGATGCGAAACCCTGCTTTATCCAACGATTGCATCCACCACCTGAGATCAAGCCTGGCTTCACGAGCGTGTAAAAAAGTATCAACCAGACGCGAATTGAACTTGAGACTCGCCTGCATGGGCTCCAAACGCGAGGCGAGAGCCGGTACATGCTCGCTGAGAAGCTCGAGCAGGTATCGCGTGGCTTTGATATCAGCGCTATCGAAGGGATCGAGTGCGAGGAGTTGAAAAGCCCTTTGAAGATGGTGAATCCAGCTGCGCGCCTGACTGTTGTAAACCATCAGCCTTAAGCTTCCGCCTTCCTGCAAGGCTTGATGCAAGTTTTCTAGCGCTCGTCTCGGGTCGGCCATGTGATGAAGCACACCATAGGCATCGACATGGGCAAAGCTCGCGGCAGAAAGTAGATGGGAATCGGCGAGGTCGCCCTGTTCTAACTTTATGGGACGAAGGGCTAAGGCGCTGCGGATGCGAGCTCGCCTGAGGTGCCGCATCGATAGATCGACACCGAGCAATTGATGCTGCCGCGGTTCCCAACGCGAGAGGACGGCAGGAAACATTTCCCCACACCCCGCGATGAGAATTCGCGGCTGATCCGCCTGATCGATGGCCGGTGCAATGTGGTTTTCTCTCAGAAGCTGGGCGGTAAACAGAGCGGTGCTCGCATAGGCCTCTTGCCATTGGATGGGGAGCCAGAGCGGATAATGCGGATAAGGATGTCTCTCGTACTGGCGACGCACGGCCTGTGAGATCGTCAGGGCGAGAGTCGAACTTTCATGGGCCGTCATTCGTCGGTCTCAACACGGCTCATAAACCGTGCCTGACCGCCCGAGGTAACGAGGAAAGGAGAGGGGCGCGCGAAGGTTCTGTCCTTTGTGAAGTGACCAGCGCCGTAGATGGCCCCAAAATGTCCTCCTTCGAGCGCTTTGAGCAAGGCTCCTCGGTCGGTCGCATGGGCCATAACATAGGCTTGCAAGACGACCCGAATGGCCTCATATCCCTGAGCCGCTAAGACGTCGGGTTTGCGTTCGTAAGCGGCCTGAAAATCTGTGATGAAGTTTTGAACTCCAGCCTGAGGATCGGCATTGTGAAAGTAGCTGAAGTAGTACTGCGCCCCAAG
>CANJJY010000342.1 GCA_947474445.1 Oligoflexaceae bacterium | reverse complement strand
TCTGCTCGCTCGCTGCGCGATGAAGAAGGGCAAGTTTTCCGAAGCGAAGAAACTCTTGAAGGAAGCCAGTCTTATCAGTCCTCACAACGTCGAGCGATTGGTCGATCTCGGGCGCGTACTGTTGGGTCTCGATCAAGTCGATGAAGCTCTGGGGCAATTCACAGAAGCTTTGAAGCTCGACAGTGATTTCAGTGAAGCAAAGGTGGGCAAAGCCCAGTGCGATCTTCTTCGTGGCCACGTCAACGAAGCGATGAAACTCCTTTCTCAGCTAGAAACACCGCAGGAAACAGCTTCCGTTTTCAATAGCGCTGCAATCTTAGCGGTTCGGCACCAGCACTATAAGCAAGGCTTCAGTCTGTATAAAACTGCGTGCGGATTTCTGCGCAGTGATTCCCACCTTTTGGCCCGTGTTTTCTTCAACATGGGAGTCGGTTTGCTCAAATGGGGCAAGATCGAAGCTGCCATTCAAGCGTTTCAGCGAGCCATTGTCCTCGATCCAAGTCTCACCAAGGCCCAGCACAATATCGGAATCTTATCTGGAAATGCGCCGCGAGGGGAGAAAGCCTCATCGCACCGCATCGAAGAAATGGAATCTTTGGATCAGGATTACTCAGTCAAATCATCGAGTGAAGAAGCGTCCATGGATGGTGATAGCGGAAGCGACGACGAGCCAGAGCCAAGCGTGGAAGACGTCGATGACACCTATTTTCAAAGTCTTATCGCCAGCACCTGATGAGAGTGCGACCGTCCTTCCCGGACGGTTCGCTCACCGCAGTTGAGATGCCACCCCATCCCCCCATCAAGCCTCGCTTGCTCCCACGTCTCAAATGCGTTAAATCTGGAAGGATAAAGGGAGAACCTCATGACGCAATTTCGGCTCAAAGATCTGCGACTTCTTGCCATTAGCTCCTTGCTGCTCGCCTTGACAGCCTGCGGCGTTGAAAACAGCGATTACACGCCGACGCGCGATTCGATCACGCTCAAGGTAGCCGCCTCCTTTGATGTTTCGGCCCAGACGATTTCTGTCGCCTCCGCTGAGGACGTTACCAGTACAATCCTCTCGCCCTGTGTGTTAGGCGTTGAGACGCGGGTGCTCGCCTATGAGCTGCTCGATACCAATACCTTACTGTTGAATGGCAATCGCTATGCGCGGAAGAGCGGCCTCAATCCGGCCGAAAGTCTCGACGGTGTACCCGACGGGGTTTTCGCTGTATGGAGTGCGGAGTCCCAAGTTTACGATCAGGTGACCAATCAGATCGATATTGAGATTCATCCCGAGAGCTTGACCTATCGCAACAATTGTTCGCGCTGAGAGGGCCGCTCATGTATCACTACTACGTGAAGAAATATGCGAAGAAAGCCGTTTTGGTTTTGTTTCTGACCTTTAGTCTCTATTCGATGTTTCGATCTTTCATCCGTTAAGTGCCAAATCTTCTGTTTGCATTCTTAGGCCTTGCCTTTGGCGTCGGCCATCATTCAATAGATCGTAACCTTTGCCATAGACCTTGCCTTCGCCATTGTGCGTGATCGTGATCCTAGCCTACCCCCTTGCCGTAAAGCCTTCTCGTGGTCTTCGAAAGACGAAGAGGGAAAGGTCTTTTGCACATGATCACGATCACGCACAATGGCGAAGGCTAAGTCTACGGCCACGCCAAAGAACGAGTATGTGGCCGACGCCGTAGGCAAGGCCCATTTTTCCAAAGAAACCTAAGTTTCGCAGCCTCTGGCATCGAGGGGGCTTGCCCCTTCGAAAGAATTCTGAGACGCTGGTCAAAGCCTTCTTGAAAGGAATGCCGATGAAGTGTCCCTTCGCTCTGCTGATTCTCTTGGTGGGAGCCGCGTGTAAACATACCAGCGATCGTGCTGATTCATCGGTTCCGCAATACTTTACTATCAAAGATGATACGGCCAGCTGTTTGACGATGACTCCCGACGCTCCATTAAAGGCCGATGTGATCGTGGCCGATGGCTTGGTGCCGGGCAGCTGTCCTGCCGCCATCTACGTGGCAGGCGAAAGAGCTTTGCGCCTGAAGGATTGCGATTCCTATCGCATCGAAACCGACCAGGCAGTATATGTATGGACGGTTTATGACAGATCTGTCATCGATGGAGTCGTGCAGGCGCGGAGCGACCAGGATGCTGAGACATTTTGCAATGCTGTCCGACTTTGAGCTTTCTGCCTTGCAAGCGACTCTTGGAAAAATTGGACGAAGTGCTATGCTCTAAGCTATCCTTGTGATAGCCCTTCTATCGCTTGTATTGAGCGTCTCATCAATATAGCTCCCTTGTTTATGGCCGGCTCCGCTCCTCATAGCCTCGCACGGTCACTTGGGTGCTCCCCGGTTTCGCGTGCCGTCTCGTTATTGATGAAACGCTCCGTAAAAGCCGTCCCCATCTCCCTTAGCTTGACGGATTCGATATGCCTCAAACTGGCCGTAAACCTCCCGAACCCGCTCGTGCTGCTCCTTCTCCTGTCGAGAACTCGCTGGGAGTCGGTCCTCTCTCGCGTCAGGTGGCAAGCTCGACGCGTAAAATCCTGCGAAGCTTCCGAGAGAACGTCGAACTGGGGACTCTCCTCGCCTTCGTCGCCGGTATCGTGAATACAGTCGCTTTCCTGCAGTTTGGCACTTTCGTTTCTCATATTTCAGGACATGCGACGCGGGCAGCGGTGGAATATACGGAGACTAATACGGACGCTGCCTACGTATTTTTTCTGGAGATGATGTTTTTTATTTTTGGGGCTTTTGCGACTTCGTTTCTTTTGCGCGGTCACACCGCCGCCTATGCACGGGTTAAATACACCTGGCCAATCATGATAGAGGCCAGCTTGATTCTTATCTTTCTTGGTCTCATGCATTTCAGCGGCCGACTCTGGTTTCATCTCGGCAACATCAGCTTAACGACTCTGCTCTTGTCCTTAGCGATGGGGATGCAGAACGCTATGCTGCGGCAAACTTCGGGAGCCATCATCAGAACCACGCATATGACCGGCGTCGCGACAGATATCGGCATCGAGTTGGGGGCGGCATTGAGTACGAGCCTGCAGCAATGGGCGCGATCGCAGGGCTGGAAACTCAGTCGGTTCGTCAACACCTGGCGCAGTTTCTGGCAGCGGCTCGGCGTGGGGCGTTTTACCTTTCAAATCCTGCTGTTCACCAGCTTTTTCTCTGGATCGATTTTTGGCACCTTAGGTTTCATGTACTATACCGTCTACATTCTGCTCGTGCCCGTGATCATCCTCCTGATGATCGGTATGAGAGAATATCTTCGCGTCGCTCCAGGCTCTAGAGTGTAAAGGTCGATAGCCAGAGCCAAAAACTCCCTGTGACCAACCATGCAAGATGACCCCAGAAAACGTGTCGCGCGGCGAGGTCTGGACTGGCTCCATAGACTTCCGCGAGGACGACCGTGACGATGGCGCCTGGCATACTTGCGACCAGAAGGAGAATGGCTCCCGCCGGAACAGGTAAGGGGGGGAGCGCGGTGCGAAGCGCAAGTAGCATCAGCGCCGGAGCGAGAATCAATCGCCAGACGAGGAGCAGCCACTGGGCGCGTCCATCGTTGAGAGAGGCCGTGCGCCTGGCCAGATGAACGCCGAGGAGAAACATCGACAAAGGAATCGTGATCGTACCCACCAGTTTAAACCAGGGAAAAAAAGAGGCGGCTGCCGCACGGAGAGTTGCACCCGCTGAACTGATCAGAAATAGGCTCAAAACCAGGCTGATGAGCGGCGGGTTCACCAAACGTTTCACATCGAAGCGGCCTTGCCAGCTCAATTCAGAAACAGCGAGCGTCCAAAGGATCAAATCGGCCCCCACGCTGCTCAACATGACCAGAACCATCCCACGATCACCCCATAGAGCTTGCGCGACGAGCAAAGGAACGTAAGAATAGTTGGGCAAGATCGCCGCAAAGACAAAGCTCCGCCTCTGCCCTTCATCCTGGAGCTGGCTGTAGGGGAGTGCGTGGCGGCCCACACTGCGTCCGAGGAGAAGGAGAATTGCGGTCGCCAAGGGCAGAGGCCAGAGAGCCAGGAGTTCGTTCTGCTGAATACTGAGCGGCAAGGAACCGAGAATGAGGCAGGGATAGATCAGCTGGATCAAAAGGCGCGCTGCCCATGCTTTGGCTGGAGCCGGTAGCCGCCCCGAACGTTCCAGCAACCAGCTACTGGGTAGGATCACAAGGGCCAAAAGCGTTGGCAGCGGCATAGGTCTATCCTGTAGTTTAAAAGTCTCTTGTATGCGATAGCTTTACAAGCCGCAAGTTCGGACGCAGAATGCGGCGGCCTCGGACGCGAGCCTGTCTGAAAGAGGCAAAACTGGAATAGAAAGGGTATCTATGCGCAAGCGCGCCGTCCTGTTGATCAATCTAGGTAGTCCTGACGCTCCGACTGCGCCGGCTGTGCGGCGTTATCTGCGCGAGTTTCTGCTCGATCCACGCGTGATCGATATTGCAGCCTGGGCAAGGGCTCTGCTCGTTTACGTCTTGATTCTGCCCTTTCGATCCTCGCGGTCAGCCGAAGCGTACCGAAAGATTTGGCAAGCGGGTGGTTCACCCTTGGTGATCGCAGGCCGTGAGCTCCAGAAGAAGCTGCAGGAAAAACTGGGCGACAGCTACGAGGTCAGTCTCGGCATGCGCTATGGCGAACCTTCTTTGGCGCGCGTGGTGAAGGCTATCCAACAGAGATCGTGGGAAGAAATTATCGTCCTGCCGCTGTTTCCTCAGTACGCGAGCGCCTCGACCGGGTCGGCGATGGAAGTCTTGCTC
>CANJJY010000341.1 GCA_947474445.1 Oligoflexaceae bacterium | reverse complement strand
TTCGGGCGCCACGGAAGCAATTTTTTGTACCATCACCGGTTTGTGCGAACCTGGCGACGAAGTTTTAGCCTTCGAACCTTTTTATGATTCCTACCCCGTTGCGACGATGATGGCCGGCGCTACTTTTCGGACCGTACCTCTTCGCGCTCCCAACTGGACTTTTGATCTGGAAGCGCTTCGCCAAGCGATCACCCCCAAGACCAAGCTCCTCTTGCTCAATTCGCCGCACAATCCCACGGGCAAAGTATTTAAATGGGACGAACTCAAACAAATCGCGGATCTGGCCAAACAGCACAATTTCTACGTGATGACCGACGAGGTGTACGAAGAGCTGGTGTATCTACCCGCTCGACATATTTCCCTTGCTGTCGTGCCCGGCATGCGGGAACGATGCATTGTCGTCTCTTCAACTTCCAAGACTTTCAGCATGACAGGTTGGAAAATCGGCTATGCCTTCGCTCCCCGGGAAATCACTCAGACCATTCGCATTCCGCACCAATATACGGTCTTTTGCTCGGCGACCCCACTGCAGCAGGGCATGGTCTCCGCCCTCGAACTCGGCAATGACTATTTTCAACTCTTCCGCGACGAATACGAAGCGCGCCGTCTGCGGCTGTTTCAGCTGCTGCGTGAACAGGGATTCGTCTGTCAGATGCCTGAGGGCACCTATTTTATCGTCGCCGACTACAGCCGTCTGCTCGATATCAACGATGTTGAATTCGCCAACTGGTTGACCAAAGAGGTGGGTGTCGCTTGCATTCCACTGTCGGTGTTCTACCAAAATTCGGCGGAAGGCCAGAAGTCACGCTATGTGCGCTTTGGGTTCTGTAAGGATCTAAAGACGATCGAAGCGGCAGCCGAGAAGTTTGATCGCCGCCTCAAACCAGCTTTAAAAGTTCATCCCCAGTTTAAGATCATAACTGAAAACCTCACTTAAGATCTAAAGAAAAACCCTCATTTTCAATGATCGACACCCGGCGACAAAGAGACTTTTCGATCAAGGAGCGGCCGACTTTGCTTTAGCGAGGGGAGCTCCTTCATCGACAGGAAAGTTGGCATAAACCGGCGTACGACGCAAAAGTATTTCGATTAAAAAGGCGATGATCCCGATGTTGATGGCAATATCGGCTACATTAAAGACGGCAAAATCGTGACGCCATCCAAAAATATTCCAACTCACATCGACGAAATCAATGACGTAACCGCGGATCAATCTATCAATGAAATTACCGATAGCTCCCGACATGATCATGACGAGACCAAAGCGCGATAAATGAAAATTTATGGGCAGTACGCGCAGATAGTAAAGAATGTAGAAAACTGAAAACAAAGTCACGGCGTAAAAGAAAGGCACCCGAACATGATCGGGCAGATTCGCGAGCATACTGAACGCAGCACCACGATTTCTCTGATATTGAAACTTGAGATGCACGAAAAAGGGAACTTTTCCTTCCTCCGCCAATTCGTTGCCGATCGATCCAACGTCAAAAAAAGTCGAACGGTAGTATTCGACATTCTTCTCATCCTGATAGGTTAAGAGGCTCTCATGGGCGTGCTTCTTGCTAATCTGGTCGATGGCTATCGTTGACAGGAAGATCAACGCCAGCGCTGCAAAAATCTGCTGACCGCGTTTGGTTTTGAGGAAAGGAAAGGAGAGATTCATGGGTTTCCCTTTTTGGCTGCCGCAACGATGCTGATCTTACAGATTAGCGAAACTCTCTCAGGCGTGAAACAAAAATAGTGCTGATTCAAATCGCTGCGGTAGGATTAAAGGCGTGAATCGTCGCGGACGTGAGCGAAGATCCCCGAACCAGGGATCACTTCAGCCCGCGACTCAGCTCAAGGATTAGGGAGCAACGGACAAGGCGACAAGGCCTTCCTCATAGGAAATGCCGCGGCGTTCAGCACCAGTTGCGAGGTCTTTCAGAGATAAACTTCGGCTTTTGACCTCTTCTTCTCCGATCGTCACGACGGTCGCATAGTTGCGCTTGTCTGCGAACTTGAACTGATTGCCGAGCTTACCTGCTTTGAGCGCTACGTCGGCAAGCAAACCTCTCTGCCGCAAGGTCTGGAGCAGTTCGAAGGCATAAGGCCATTCATTTTCACTCGTCACCGCAAGAAAGACCCCCTTGCGCGCCACGTTCACCTTGTCTTGGGCACCCAGTTGTTCCAAGGCGGCGAGGAGACGATCAACGCCTATCGATCCGCCAATTCCCGGCAGTTCAAGCGATGAAAATCGTGACACAAGTCCATTATAGCGACCGCCAGACGAAACCGAACCAAATCCATCGAGACCATCGATCGTCGTTTCGAAGACGATGCCGGTGTAATAGCCTAAGCCACGTGCAATACTCAGATCGACCCGCACCTGGGCCTTGCTCCCACCTTTGTTTGGACTTGCATCGGCATTCGCCTGGACCAGCCGCCGCAAGAGGTCGACGCTGGCCTGGAGACGCTTGATTTCAGCCTTGGCTTCTGCGCCGGGGAGCATCTGCAGGAGGACTTCCAGATCGGAATCACCGTTGGGCCGGCGCAGCTGAAGGCAGTGCAAAAGTTTTTCTGCGCCGTTGGGGTCAGCACCGGGTATATCGATCAGAAGTTGGGTCACCGCCGCAACGCCGATTTTTGCTAACTTATCGAGGGCGATCAAAGCCCGTCCTTCAGCACCAGGCGCAATGCCGGGTAGACACTCTTGAATGAGAGCTGAGAGGATCACGCGATGGCCTATAGCCATGGTGAAGGGGCCCGGAACAAGTCTTTCCAGGTTTTGCAGGATACACGACAGAACTTCGACATCGGCAGCCAGCGTATCGACGCCGATGATATCGAGATCGGCCTGGCAAAACTCCCGGTAGCGGCCCTTCTGAGGCTTCTCTCCGCGCCAAGCATTGCCAATCTGGACTTTCTTGAAGGGAAAAACTAAATCAGCCTGATTTTCGGCCACAAATCTCGCAAAGGGCACGGTGAGATCAAAGCGCAGCGCGACTTCGCGTTCGCCATGGTCTTGAAACCGATAAACTTCCTTATCCGTTTCCTGCCCGCCGGTCCCTAACAAGGTCTCTGCGTACTCGAGTACGGGAGTATCGATCGCTTGAAATCCAGCCAAGGTCGCTAGGTTCCAAATCTGTTCCGTGATCTGCCGCCGCAGCGTCGCTTGCTGAGGCAAAAAGTCCCGAAAGCCTTTTAATTTCTTGGGCTGAATTCGATCTGTCGTGCTCAAAGCTCTTGCTCCTCGCGTCTGGCTCACGTAATAAGGCAAAACTGGCGCAAACCAACCACTGAAGGCGCACCGTGCGAATAAACTGGACCGTGCAAGTCAACAAGTTCATTGCGGCGCTTATGATAAGCATTCCAGCCGGATTAGCAAGCGCTTCCCCGGCCAGGGACATAGCTCCAGCCCCTGTCTCGACGGTCATTCAAAAGACCACGAGCGGTTTTCTAGCTCCAGGACAATGGCGCTTGGGCTTTCAGAGTGATTACGGTGTCGACGAGGAAAGTTTGATCGGCACAGAACTGCCTTCTCTCCTCGCTGGAGCCCTGAATATTTACGGCAAAATAGGCGTATGGCACAACGATCATCAGCGACTGACCTTTGGCACCGACCTCGTCTACGCCAGCCGCCAGACTCTTCTATGGGGGGGTCAGCGCCGATCTTTCGACCAACTCGATATTCTGGGTCTCCATCCTCGCCTGATCTTTACCCAGGCCCTGTCGGATCGATTGCTACTACATAGCGCTTGGGAGGGTGGCATCGATCGCGGCAAGCTGCGGCTGTCTGAACAAGGCAAGAAACGGCTGTGGCGCAGCAAATATCCAAATGGAGACTATGAAGCCCGAAGCGGCAACGGTCACCCGCCGCCGGACGACGGTCGCGCTTTAGAAGAAGACTATAGCCCCACCCATCGCTCAGTCGTCCTCCAGTCTGTTCTCGGCCTCGCTCAAGAGCGTTTTGAATTAACGGGGGAAATCCTTCGTTCACCGCGTGAGACTCTCCTCGTCTCAGCGCATATTGCCCGCTTTTCTCTAGAAGACCTCAAGGCCCGCCGTCTTGGCCTCGCAGTGGCCCAGCAGTGGCGTAGTCCAAGCTTTGGTTTTCGCTTGGGAATCGGCGTGCTCTACCAGGTTCTCAGCGGCCACGATTTCGATGAAGAAGCGATCGACGATGCGCGCTTTCTGCCTACCACGGACCTCGATGCTTTTTTTGTCTTCTGACCGAAGCCATCATTCGTGACAGACCCCGTCAGTTTCTTCTTGCCAGGGTTAAGCGAAAGTATTAATTCGTTGGGTCCCTATGCATGAGGCAATTGCGATGAAAAAACTCAGCTCGAAACAAATACAATTTCTCCGGGGTCGTGCCCACAAACTCAGTCCAGTAGTGACTGTCGGTCAGCATGGCGTCACTGAACCCGTTTTGCGCGAACTTGAATTGACGATCCGCCACCACGAGCTGATCAAAGTCAAACTCCGTTGCGATAATCAAACTGAACTCCTTGACCTCATCGGCAGCATTACCGAGAATGTGAAGGCCGTTTTAGTGCAAGTGATCGGACATATAGCTGTCTTCTATCGTCCGAGCCCCGAAGGCAAAATCGTGGTTCCGGCCTGAAGGCAAAAGCGAGGCCTTCAATGAACCAGACCCTCCACCCCCTGCGCGGAATTCTATTTCTGCGCTGTCATTATTGCCTCGACACTGATCTGCTTAAGAAAAATTCTTGGTTTGAATTCGTCGAAGGATGTCCGCGCTGCGCCTATCGCTTCGAACGCGAAGAAGGATACTTTTTAGGGGCTCCTTGGATG
>CANJJY010000340.1 GCA_947474445.1 Oligoflexaceae bacterium | reverse complement strand
TCACCTCGCGGGCCTGTCGCTCGGTACTCTGCATGCCAGTGAACTATAAAGGGGTGCTCTATGGAGTTCTCTATCTCGAAAATGAATTGATCGCCGGAGCGTTCCGCGAGGAACGCGTGACTCTACTGAATGTTCTCTGCGGGCAGATGACCGTCTCTTTGGAAAATGCGCGCCTCTATCGCGACGTCGCCGTCTCACTCGAGGCCGAAAAGAAGGCTCGGGCCGCGCAGCAGGAAGCGCACGATGATTGGGTGCGTTCGGAAGGAGCTCGGCTCGAACTATCATCCAGCATCGAAGCCGCTCGCGCCGTGCAGGAGGCGCTCCTTGAAACGGGGGGTGAGGTGCCCGGTTGCGAGCTGGCTTGGTTCTACCGACCGGCTGAACGCGCGGGGGGCGATTGGTTTGGAAATTATTATGTGGCCTCTCATCGGCGGCTCTACATGTGCGTCGCCGATGTCACCGGTCACGGAATTCCATCGGCACTGGTGACGGCGGCGATCGCAGGAGCTTCGGCCAGTGCGATCTCGGCGCTGCGTCTGCAGACTATCGGTGATATGCGCGACGATCTCAACGTGATCGCGCGTGCCGTCAACGAAGCCGTCCTTCATACCGGAGCCCGCGCAAACCGCAGTGCGACGATGGTACTCCTTGGCTTCGATATACAAAACGGCGAGGGAGCGATTCTTTACGCGGCCCATCCGCTCGCTTATATCCGCAGCGGAGGGGCGGTCTCGCCGCTGATGGGACGCGGCAATCTCTTGGGACTCAAGGATGAACCTAGCTTCGAAGTGACCCCCTTTCAAATGCAGCCTGGCGATTTAGTATTTCTCTACAGCGATGGACTCACCGAGAATGAAGACGGCCAAGGGCGCGTCCTTCGCTCTCGTTCGCTCGCCAGACTCATAGAATCGGCCGACGAACCCCTTCAGGTCGTGGCGCAGATTACGGCGCGAGTCGACGGATTTGTCCAGAATAAAGCGACGGATGATACGACCTTTGTGGTTTTGAGGTGGCAGGGAATCGCCGGCGGAGTGCCGCACGTAGCTTGAGCGTCTGCATCGTGTTGAGGGAGTTTGAAATGAAGGCCTTACCGTTCTCGAAATGGCTCCTGTTGATACTCATGTTGCCTTGGGCCTCTTGCCGAACCGGAAGCGGTGGCGGTGGTTCGGATCTTAACTGGGGGCATTTCAAAGATCTCGATCTGTCGATCGATGGCTCCATCTATCTCTTTGGATTATCCTCGCAGGACCAGCTGCATGCCTGCATTGCGACTCCTTTGCCCAAGGGCGTCGATGCGAATTGGCTCAAGGCCGAGATCTATGCGGCTGTGAACCTTTGGGCGATGACGATAGGCCGCGCGATACCCCTAGTTTTTGATGAGTGTAAACAGAAGCCGACCCTCCGCATTAGGTTTGCCGCGGCTCCGGTCCGCGGTGAATTTATCGGTTATACCATCTTCGAAGGCGGCGAAAGACAGATTTTCCTGAATCCTGATTACGATTGGGAAGACCTCGGGACCACGCTCGGCTTTGGGAGCTTGCCCGAATACAAATCAGCCTCGTGGGAAGCGCGCGCGGCCTTTGTGTTGCCCATCCTCGATCAGGGGCTTTACCCCTCGATCAAATTGGCCAAACCAGGTCCGAGCGGAAAGCTCTTGCAACCCACCTTTGCGACTCTTCTGCACGAATTAGGTCACGCCTTCGGCCTTTGCGATCTCTATAAGGACGCCAGCGCCGCACTCGATTTCAACGGCAACTGTTCAACAGCCCATCGGGCCAGCAAATTGAATGCAGACGAAATCATGGGGGCCGGCACGCGGCCCGGAACGGCTCGATTTCGATTGGGTGCCGAAGATAAGATCGGTCTCAAAGAACTCGCCAAGCGACCAGGGTTTCCGAATAAGGGCTGGCCCGCCTCGAGCGGAGCGCTCTCGAGCCAGCAGGTGCTCGAGCGAACCTTGCCGGGAGCGAGGGGCTCATCGAATGGTACTGCCGACAAAGATACGGAAGCGGCAAACCCCACTGCCAGCGAGACGGGAAACAAAGGATTCAAGCTCGAAGGACCCACGGGGATAACGGCAGCGCCAGGAGGCCTCACGAGAGTGACTCTGACCGTCCGGGCTCCGCTCGCTGTTAAGAATGCTTTTCTGTGGGAAACGCACGGTCAAGGACCTTTCCAGCAACTCATGGAAAGCGACGGGGCCGTCGAGGGCGCCGAGCGGGTGTGGAAAGTGGATTTGGAATTGGAAAAAAGTAATACCGCTTTTGAATATCATGTGAGTTCATCGCAGGATGGTCAGGGCGCGGTGCTTAAATTTAAGATCTAAATGACATTCTGGTGATGCATTTAAAACGCTGTCGGAACTAGGGGATGTTGACGTTTGGCTACGCCAACGTCGAACATCCCCAGTAAGGCAATAGATGTCCTTTGCATTGCCTTAGCTATCGGCTTAGCCTTTGCCTTTAGCGTGATCTTGATCGTTGCCTAGAGGCCTGTTCAGTCCTGATACATAGGTAACGTTTGAGTCCGGAGACATAGGTGACTTAATAAGGGGGCTGGAGGTACCAGCTCTGGGACGTCATGTTTATGGACCTTCAATTGGGCCACTACGACGAACAGGAGGGCGTCTTCCACGTCGCTAAAAGTAGTCAAACCAGATAGATAGATGTTTATTAGAACTGTCACCTATGTCTCCGGTAATAAATGGAACCCATGTTTAGGCTTGTACATCTTATTCTAGCCCTTTGCCATGATTCGGCTATCTTTTCATGCAAAGTTTAGTAAGCATTGAAACCTCGGCAACGATCAGACGCTTTGCGTCGATATAAATCTTAGGGTCGAGGATTTGAAGAGCGCTGTAAGCGTCAAGAATCGCTCCGCACTCCAATGCGCTTCCTCGAGCTATTGTAAAATGCTTGGCGTTATCCAAAGAACCCGTTCGACCACTTGCCTCAGCTATATTCAGAGGTACTGATAAAGCTGCACGTTTGAGCTGGTCACATAGCTCTGCATATCCCCGGGGCGTATTCGCCACTACCTGAGCAGAGAGAGTAAGGAACTGGATGGATTTTTGATAGACTTCTAATTTTTCGTGGCTAAGCAGAGGTAAAATGTCCAAGGGCAAGGCCTCCAGGCGACGATCAAGATCACGCTAAAGGCGAAGGCTAAGCCGATGGCTAAGGCAATGCAAAGGACATCTTTTGCCTTACTGGGGATGTTCGACGTTGGCGTAGCCAAACGTCAACAGCCCACTTTATTTTGCTATTCCACTAGTCTTGAGTGAAAGCCGAATTTTGAAGTATTGATAAGTCATTTCGAAAAAACCTGCGGTCATTAAATCAGCATTCAATCTTTGGCGATCAAAAAACGGATCTAGGACTGCTGGGTAATGAGTCAAATGTGCGATAATTGCGCCTAATCCAGTAAGCAAACCAATAGTTCTAAAAATCTTGAGGAGGATCATTGTAAACCTAGATTTCTGTGGTTTAAGTATCGTGCCTTTTTGTTTATCAAAACCCTGGAAGATATGCCAATAAAGACTTTCAAGGTAAGTATTGTACCAAAAATTGCCGGATCTGAGCTTGCTTGTGAAAGATCGTGATCATTGAGGGGAAAAGCTTGGCTTTTATTCGGATTGCGCCAGGGTTAAGAAAAGAAGTCACGGTTAGGTAAACTTCTCGGCTTACATGAGGTTGCGGAAATTGCATCTTTGCGCCTCTTGATGTCGAAGCACGGTGAACTCGCGGAAGGCAAGTGCACGGGACGAACCCTGAAAGAAGGGAGTTATTAGTTCCTCGCCATTGCCATGAATTGGGCGTGATGCTCAATATGCGCATCGACGAAGCTGCTGATAAAGTAGTAGCTGTGATCATAACCTTCGGCGTAGACGATCGTATGCTTCTGCCTGACCGCGAGGGCGGCCTCTCTGAAATCCTCGATCTTGAGCTGCATGGGGAGAAAGGGATCCTCCGTCCCCTGATGGATCAAAATAGGCGCCTCGTGACTCTTCCCCATCTTGAGCAATTCACAGGCATCGTAGGCGAGCCAGGCTTGGCGATCCGCCCCGAGATATCCCGTCAGAGCTTTTTGCCCCCATGCTACCGTCGAGGGATGCGCGATGGGCGAAAAAGCTGAGATGGAGCGAAAGAGCTGGGGATTGCGTAGGCCCAAAACGAGAGCCCCGTGGCCCCCCATCGAATGGCCCATGATCGATACGTTTTCCACGCCGAACTGAGTGCCGATGAGCGGATAGATGTCGTTCAAGAGGTAGCTATACATGCGGTAGTTGCCCGCGTAGTCGGGTGTCGTGGCGTCAACATAAAAGCCCGCCCCTGAACCGAAATCATCGCTCGCGTGTTCGCCAGGCAAGTTCAAACCTCGGGGCGACGTATCAGGTGCGATGAGCATCAACTGCGCCCGCGACAGGGCTCGCTGGGCTCCTGCTTTGGTGATGAAATTTTCTTCGGTACAGGTGAGGCCCGAGAGCCAGATGATGCATCCCTTGATGGGGCCTGTCGGCACAAAAGTGGCAAACTTCATTTCTGTTTGTGTTTCTTCAGAGACATGGGACCAGAAGGCCGTGTCGCCGCCAAAAGTCTTGTGCGATTTGAGGCGCTTCATCGCGCGTCCCCGAAGGTGACGACGCTGCGGATACTCGTGCCTTCTTTCATATAGCGAAAGGCCTCGTTGATTTGTTCTATCGGCATCGTATAGGTCACCAGATCATCGAGATTGATCTTGCCGGCCATATAATTGTCCACGTACTGAGGCAGCTCCGTGCGACCCTTGACGCCGCCAAAAGCCG
>CANJJY010000339.1 GCA_947474445.1 Oligoflexaceae bacterium | reverse complement strand
GAGCTGCCGCGTCGTCTTCTCACAGCGTTCGATTACGCTGATTCGATCGTTCATCAGGCGCAAGACGAAATTAGCGATCGGCCCAGCGATGCCGGCACCGAAGGCGATGCCATAGAGAGTGGCGAGCAGAGCGAGCGACATCGACGTGCCGAGATCGCTGCTGCCCGAAGCAAAGGACTTGAACAACTGAATCATACCCGTGATGGTACCGACCATTCCAAAGGAAGGTCCTAGCTTGGCCATCATCTCCCAGTTGGAGACGCTGGTATCGTGTTCATCGACCGCTTCGTGAGCCAGCGCGGTGAAGCGATTTTCGCTCAATGCGACTGAGGCGCGTGCGGCTATCTGCTGCAGCATTTCCTTGGTCGTCGGCAGTTGACTCTTCTCGGCGAGCTTGATGGCTTCTGAACGTTTGCCTTCCACCCAAAGTTTCTCGAGGCGTTTTCTTTCGTCTTCCATCTGCCGGGTTTGGCTCTGGTAACGACCGAAGAAGGGCAGAAACTCGCGCAAGACGGCAAAGGTTTTCACGAAGTCCTTTGGTTTGGAGCCCAGCAGCACGGCGCCGAGGACACCGAGCACGATCATGCCGAGGGCGTGCGGGTCGAAAAAACTAATCTGCGCCTGCGGCTTGTTCATAAAGCCGATGGCAATCACTCCGAAGATCATGGCGAGTCCGACGATTTGCATATGAGATCCCTTTCCTTATCAATGATTGAGTTCGCGCAATTTTCTTTCGACCGATGGATCAGGCTCGAGGTCCTGCGCCTGCTCGTAGACCTCGATCGCTTTAGCTTTCTCACCGAGCAGCAGGAGAACCGAACCTTTGGCCCGGAGAAATTCCGGATGGGACGGATAGCGAGCGAGGACTTTTTCCACGATCCTCAGCGCGAGACCGTAGTTGTTTTGCCGACTCGCCTCATCGAGCTTCATGCGAGCCTGCGAGAGGCTCACTTCCGCGGCTTTGGCGTTCACTTCAAAACCTTTGCTGATGTAGGCGTTGTGCATCACGAGGTGACTGCCATCGGTCGCCGAAGGTCCGGGCAGGACGATCTCGGGACCTGGTTTCTTGCTGCCCGATTTTTCGGCCTTGTGATCGATGATGATCCGCTGTCCCGACGAGAGCACGGGAATATCGACCTCGCTGTAGGTGTCGCCGTCGTTCCATCGCGATTTCACTGTCCGCTCGCTCGTGGCGGGTTCAAGCCTTGGCTGCTCGGGCTGGTCCACCAGATCCTTACTGACGACCACCTGCGGGTCGAGCAGATAATGGCTGTAGGGCTTGTCACTGCTCGTGCAAGCAGTCCAGCCGAAACAAAGGACGAAGAAGACAGGGCGCATCGTAGACTCCTAGAAACTCAGACCGAGGCCGATCGAGCCGTTGGTGCTGACATAAGCGTTGAAATAAAACTTTTCCGGAGGCCCAAACATAGGGAATTTAATCATTCCGATGAGGCTGACGGGCTTGTCCTCGATGGGACTGTTATTTTTGCTGCCGCGACTGAGGGCTTCCGTCATGAGCCTTGGCAGGCTCGCCATCAGCTTGAAGCCGAGCAGACTGTTGCTCAAGCCGGGCATCACCCGAAACCAGTTCACACCGATGCCGAGGATGGGATCGGAGAGGTTGAGAGAGAAGCCGCTGAGGTACTGATTGCTCGATCCCCACTGCTGCATGAGGCTCCAGCCGATGTGAGGACTCCCCGCCAGAGGCAAAAGCCCAATGTCGTATTGCGTATGAAGAATGACTTCACCGCGCGCTTTGCGTTCGTTCAGTCGCGAAAGGGAGAAGGAGCGGACGCTCCGGGCGCTCCAATCGACCCGCGGATCGATCGTATCGGCAAAGAGCACTTCGCCATCGCGCACGGATACGATGCGAATCGACAGAAGAGGTCCGCTGGCTTCGGCCCAAAGGGCTGCCTCGGGCCAGGTATCGTAAGCGGCGCGCACCCGATCGAGGTCGACAAAGCCGGATTCATAAATGGTTCGCTCGCCGCTTTGGATCAAGCCAGCCGCGCAGCTATCGCAGATCATCACTTTGATGGCGAGCGCGCGACCGAGTGTCTGCGCGAGTGCGTTGGTCAACACTTGGGTGTTATTCTTATCGCTGACGACCGATGCTATGACGAGAGTCTGCATCCTATGTACAGGTAGGAGGCCATCCTCTCTCTGTTCGCGCAAGCGCTCTTCGAGCCGCAGCATCGCTTCCGTGGGCAGAGTCTCTCCGGCGATAGCCGATGGGCTGCCGCCGAGCAGGGCGAAGGTGAGACTGAGCATCCATATCAGACGCTTCATAGGATGACCCCCAATTCGAGGCCATAGCTCTGGATGTTACGCTTGAGATTTTGATTGTCCGATTGATTGAGAAAGGTCTCGATGAAAGCGCCCATGCGCATGAATTCAGCGATGCGCGTTTCGAGGCCGAGGACCATGCCGATGTTATGGGCCTTCGACTGATAGTCCTTACCCGCAAGACGTGCGGCGATCGTACCTGCTTGGAGTTTTTTGCGTTCTTTAAAGAGGACGGCGCCCGGACCGGAGATTTCCCAGTAGGTCGGTCCTGCAAAAAAGTAGACATCGGGTTTGGACAAATCGCTTTCGTCGAGCCAGAGATGGCGGTAGAGCCGCGAACTCAGTTGCCAGGCGTTATGCTCACCTTTCAAGGACGCGACGCCGAGGCGGAAGTCGGCCAGCCACTTCTTTCTGTGATTCACGTATGTTTCCATACCGACGGTAGCCCAGACAAAAGGCGTCGCGGCGACAACGTTGGTTTCGGCTTGGATGATGTTCACCCGCAAACCGAGACTGAGATTCATGCGTTTGCGCCCTTCGAGGATGGAGATATATTCCCGCCGCGCTTCACCCGCAGACACGAGATGTTCGGCCGAGCGGAGGGAAGAGGGTTGACTCGAACCGGTCGCCAGACTCTTGCCGTACACGAGCCGATGATCTTCCAGTCTGACGATAGAAGCGCGCAGGACGAGTTGCGCTCCCTGCCCCTCAAAATCGAGATAGAGCGCATAAGCGGCCTTATCTTTCAAAGTCGCGGCGACCTCGGGAATATCAGCGCCGCGGGCGATGACCGTCTTATCGCGTATGGCGTAGGTCGTCACCGCAGTGCAGGCGCCGCAGTAGACAGGGATCAAGCCCGTCTCGGGGTTTTTGATGATGAGTTCATTGATATGAGTCTCCAGGAGCGAAGCGAGTTGAGCGTTGAGACCAATCGGAACGTTGACGCCCATGATCACCAGCTTGAATTTGCCATCGAGCGGAGATTCACGCGTCCAACCGTAGACGAGTTCATCGAGCAGATCACTCGCCATGAGCTGAAGCTGCATCGCTGCCGCGCCGCGCGCTCGATTGGCGAGTTCGCGATCGCCGTCTTCGGCCCTCGCTCTGCTTGCCGCCCCGCAGATCAAGAGAACGCCTATGATCAAGAGACGAAGCCCGGCCGTCGATGCCTGCACGATCCTGCTGATCAAAGCCATGTCCAACCCTCCGCATTGCAAAGAGCTGCTCTGAGCGCCGAAGCCTCAGGGTCGAGCTGCACGATAAACACATGAACCAGCGGATCGCGGGAGAAATCATGATCGCGGCAACTGGCCGGCAGCGTGAGGAGAGTTCCTTCGATCAAAGATTTGAGCGGCATCTGTTCGACCAGCGGCAGACGTTCTTCCGCCAGACGGGACTTGAGAATATGGGCGATTTTTCCGGCCAGTCGCGCGTCGCGATGTACGACCGTCAAGGTGTAGGTCTTACCGTCGGGGAGGACAGGCAGCTTCTGCGCGAGATCAGAGGCCATCGCATCGAGACGATTGAGCGTCATTTCCGTGGCGAGAGGTCGGCGGAGGGAGGCCAGGGGGCGGGCATGGCAACTGACCACAGTATCATCAGAGGCCAGGGTCAAATCCTGATCATCCCAATAAGCAGAATCATGACGCGTCTTGCGACCATCCGTTCCCGAGCTTTCGCACATCACTTCGCCACGATCGGACAGATCAAACTCACTTCTTACGTGATCGGCGGAAGGGGCAGCCATATAGGAGAAGATGACGACGAATACGAGAAGGAGGTTCATGGCGCCACCTCTGCGTCAGGCGCCGATTCTTCCGTATCGGAATCTTCGATCAGCTGCGCGTTGCGCATGAGGCTCGATAGATAATGGTAGAAATCTTCGCTATTTTCCATGGTCGCGCGATAGGTCACTGGTTTTTGCCAAAGACCGTGGACGCGAGCCATCAGAAAGTAGGCCCATCCGAAATAAGTACGAAACATGGCTTTAAAGCTACCGCTGCTCAGAGGATTCTTGTCGCCATCAAAGATCGAGATTTCAATCGTACACCAGCGATCCGTTTGGGTCGGGTAGAAGCCAAGGCTCGTGATCATAAAGAAGGTTTCTAGCCCGGCCGGTTCCTTAGAAATCGTCGCCGACCGCACACGGAGGAGAAGATCGGGGCTTTGAGATTCGGTCGTTTCCGTTTCTGTCGGTTCGCCTATCACCGCGGCTCGACTCGCGGTGATCCACGCGCTGATCTTGCGACAGAAATCGGGATCCACCACATCGCGTCCGGCCACGTCGAGACGCTGGCAATCGAGCTGAATTTTTTTGCCTTCAAGAGAGGGTGATGGTCGCAGGCGGGAGCCTTGCGTCGTCAACCCGCTTTCATACGCGGGATAATAGTAGTGAGTCGTGCAGCCTCCGAGGAGAACGCAGGCCAGACTTATACTTTTGAAATGAAATTTCACTCTAATTATCCCAAGTTAACAAAGTCGTGTTTCGATACAGAGCAATCGCTGTACCAATTTTCATCAG
>CANJJY010000338.1 GCA_947474445.1 Oligoflexaceae bacterium | reverse complement strand
TCACCATCGGGATCAAACATCCACTGCATCGCCTCGAGGAGCCAACTATCATAAGCGCTCCCCGAAGCACTGAAGGCTTTTGCCATATAGATGTCAACCAGTGGCGCTACACCAGTGGTGGCTCCTGCGATAGTGCCAGCGACGTGAGTCCCATGCCCTTGATCATCATAGGGCGATGCGAGATGGTTGACGAAATCATGGAACACCACCAGATTTTTCTGATCAAATTCAGGATGGCGACTTTGAATTCCCGTATCGATGATGCCGACGCGGACTCCTTTTCCAAGAGCCTCAGGGAACTGGGTGCGGAGTTCGGGGATAGAGAGGCGTTGCAAACCCCAGTCTTGAGCGGGTAGACCGCGCACTGAAAAGTCGGGCTTGATGTAAACGCGCGATTGATCAGGCAGTACCTTGGCGACGAGCTCTATCTTCTTCACGTTCTCAATATCTTGATCTTTGAGATCGATAGCCAAGCCCGAGATTAGCCAGAGATTGGTGTAGGGGACGGAATCCTTCGGAACGCCCAGGGCTTGGAAAAGTGCACCAATATTCCTATCATTTGCCTGCTGTCGATCTTCCATCACTTTTTTATGGATGACCTTGGCGTTCGCATCAGGGGCAGATGTCTCGGCCTTGAAAAGGACGATATAAGGAGCTGCGGAGGCAAGTGAAGCCCAGGTCCAACATACGGCTGCAAAAACCCATTTGTTCAAAAGCATCAGTGAACTCCCTTCACTTGAGCCGGCGAGGTGCTGGCGTTGAGATCTTGAATGAGAAGTTGAGTCCCCGCGGCTTTGAGCGATTCAATCGTGCTGATGCCGAGCGGGATCTTGATGCTCGTGCCTTCACTCAGGATGACTTCCACTGTGCCTTTGAAGCCTTTTGGAAATTTATCGTTGATGAAGCTACGCAGGATTTGCTTTTGTGCCGCGCTTGCATTCAAGGAAATTCCTGTTTGCGAGAGGGTGGTCGACATGAGCAGGGGTTGTGCCGACAGATCGAGTTCTTGGTCACCTAATTTGATTTTTTGAATATGATAGGCGAGACGGCCTTCCTCAAACTGACCTGCGCGGAGGATGTCCCATTTCCAACGCAAGTCGTCGACCATTTGCGACAGTCCGCGTGGTTTGCCGAAGATTTTTTCTTCAGAGAGATTCCGGTCGTCGACTTCATTGAGCGATTTGTCATACGAGATCATGATCGTGACCTGACTCTCGGGCGAGAGGATCACCGTGTCTTGTTTGGGAAGAGAAATCATTTGCAAGAGAGCGCCTTGAGCCGCAAATTTGTGTCTGAGGTTGGTGCCGTCGGCGTTGGTCCGCACATTGGAAGTATAGGTGAAGGCTCCTGGATAAAGCTTGGTGACGATTTGTTCTACGCCGCCTCCATTGGCATTATCGTAAGTCACTTCATACACCCAAAGACCCGCTTCATCGAGATATTCCATGTCGATCTTAGCGAATCCGTTGGTGCGGACTCCTGGTTGACCCGGATAGCTTTGAATGCCACAGCTGCTCAATGACAAGCACAAAACTGTGCTGCCGAGCAGACTCCACCTAGCTGATCGCAAAATCATAAGGTTTCTCCTTGAAGATATTTGCGCCATCATAGCAAATGCCTGTCCCATGAGGTCGCACTTTTCTTGTCAGGAGACAAAAAAAAGCCCCCAGAAAGGGGGCTTGGCTGAGGGCGCTTTCTTAATTTTCTGGCCAACCGCAGGTTTGATTCTTGTTTTGTTCCTTCAACCATACTTGCAAGGGCGCGAAGTAATCGAGGATGGCGCTCGCGTCCATCGTGCTCTCACCGGTCGCAATCTTCAGAGCTTCAGGCCAGGGTTTGGACGATCCAAGCTCGAGCAATTTCCGCAAACTCTGGCCCGCCTCTTTGCTGCCATAGATGCTGCAGGCATAAAGGGGCCCCGTCTGACCCGCCGCCTTGCAAAGGGCGCGATGCAATTGGAATTGAAGAATGTCGGCAAGAAAGTAGCGCGCGTAGGGAGTGTTGGCGGGAATGTGGAATTTTGCTCCGGGGTCGAAGTTGGTGCTCACCGGCGTTTCCGGAGCGTCGATGCCCTGATATTTGCGCCGCAGATTCCACCAGGTCTCGTTATATTGCGCAGGAGGCGTCTTGCCAGAAAAGACATCCCAACGCCACTTATCCATCAGATAGCCAAAAGGCAGGAAAGCGACGCGTTCGAGAGCCATGCGCATCAAAGCGTTGATCTGTGCTTCGGCATTGTTCGGAGGGACTTGATCAAACACGCCGACTTTCTGCAAATAAGCAGCGTTGACGCTCAGAGTCATGGTGTCGCCGATCGCTTCATGAAAGCCATCGTGCGCTGCGTTTTGATAGAGGACAGGGAGTTTGTGATAGTACTGGTAGTAATAGATGTGACCAAGCTCATGATGGACCGTAAGGAGATTGTCTTGATCGATCTGCATGCACATCTTAATGCGTACATCGTTGTCGTAGGTGATATCCCAGGCACTGGCATGACAGACGACTTCCCGGTCCTGCGGTTTGAGGAGCATCGATCGTTCATAGAAGCTCGGAGGGAGAGGCTTTAAGCCGAGGGAGGTAAAAAAGTTTTCGCCCAGTTTGGTCAATTTCATTGCATCATAGTTTTTGGCTTTCAGAGCTTCACTGACGTCGACTCCGCTCTGGCCGGGAAAGGGCTCGAGCAAAGGATAGAGGTTGCTCCAATCCTGCGCCCACATGTTGCCCAGCAGATGCGCGGGGATGTAAGGCTTATCCAAGCCTTCCTCGGGATATGTCGTTTTCAGACGATTTTTGGTATAGCACTGCAGGTCTTGATAGAGCGGCTTCACCTGTTGCCACAGGCGTTCCATCTCAGTTTCAAAAGCAGCAGGAGACATGTCGTAACCCGACTTCCAGAGAGCTGCGATATCGGAGTAACCGATTTCGCGCGCACCTTCATTGCCGAGCTCGACATAGCGTTGGTACATAGGTTTGAGCGGTACTGCCGTTGCGTGCCAGCCTTTATAGGCAGCCTTGAGTTCAGGCGCTTGCCGGCTGGTTGCGAGCAGTTGAGTCAGCTCCTCGAGATCGAGGCACTTATCCTTGTTGGTGTCGAGGGGGTGTTGAGCCGTCCAGAGCTCGCAGACTTTGGCTTTGCCGTAGAGGCTGCTCATCTTGCTCGTGATGCTCGCCAGCTCCTGGGTTTTAGCTGGATCTTTGGGAGCTGGGACCGTCGAGGATTGCTTGAGCAGATAGAGCTGCCGAGCGGTGTCGGCATCGGTCTTCACCTTATCAAAGCGCGCGGCTTCCTTGATCACGCGGCTGCGGTAGGCGAGCAGTTCAGCTTCGGCGTTGGCTGACATCTCTTCCGTGTCATCCGTGATGTAAGTGAGCTTGACCCACTCAGCCCGAGACGAGGCAACCTGCAATTTTTTGAGGTCGCGATTGACTGATTCTATGAAGGCCTTGGCCTCAGCAGCCGTCGGTTTACCGCTCGCGCGCGCTAAACCGGTGGGGGAGAGGGCGAGGCCTAAGCTGAGCACGAGGCCCAAAGCTCGTGCAGGCGAGGAAGCAGACCGAGTCTTGTATTCCATGACATCATTCCTTGTGCGGCTAACAGAAAACGAGTGCGCCCTCTCGCGAGAGCAGGGTTCCTTATAAGCAGAATTATGGACAAGCCCAAGACCCAAATCATCGGCTGCTTCAGAGCCGAAAAGACTTGGTCGCGACAGAGTCACTGAAATTTTCTATAATGAAGAAAGCTTGCACGGCCAAGCTGCGTCAAATCGTACGGCTACTTCCTCCACGAGCGCTGCCCTTGCTTCGCTTTTAAAGGATATTTTATGATCCCTAAGCTAACAGCTACCCCTCTGCCCTTGCCTATGAATCGACTGGTCAAAACGGAGCTTCGAGTCGTTGAGCCAATGCAGATGGAGGCATCGTTTCAGTATCGATTGATGGTCAAGCAGCCGGGACGCGATGTGATCTATCCTGATCGTTTTCAAATCGAATCTTATTTTATCTTCCCACCGCAGATGCGGATATCGCCGGCCACTTATCCGATCGTGTCGTTCTATAGGGATCTTAAGTCCTTCATCAACTTTCGGATTCCTAAGCTGACTTACAAGGAAATTGTCGGATCGCCCGAGTATCTGGACCGCTCGCCCCTCCGCAAAATCCAAGATGAACTTCGCAGCGAAAGCCCGTGGTCGTCTAAAGAACGCTTTGTTCGGCAGGAAGCTCGCATCTTTGCCTGCTCGTTTTATACCTTTATCCAGCGCAAGACCAAACGCATCCAAAAGCAAGTCGATCGTATGAAGAATATGCCTCTCGGCGATGCCGAGCAGCTCGAAGCGAGCCAGGTTAAGCTAGCGGCCAGTTTTGAAGAGATTTTCTATAAGATTACCGACATCTTTGGCGAATGGCGCAAGATACTCCGTTTGGATGTCGCCGAGGAGCCCTTGATCCAGAACTTGCTCAAATCCATCGACGAATACATCGTCCATAACCTCCACGATTTCATTCTGAACGTCGATCGATCCCTCTACGACATCCGCCTGCCCGAATCGACAGGCGTTCCTTGGCGCAAGATTCTGAAGAGCGGACTGAGAGGACTGCGGATCTATGCGCGGCACCAAGGCTATCTGTGGGTCGATGATAGAAGCACCGAGCTCGAGCTAGAACGCTATTTTTATCATCGTGGAACCTTGAAAAGACAGGTGTGGTCAGCTCTCTATCTCGATACGCGAACCAAACCTCTCTTCAAGATCCAAAGGCAGGTCGGAGCGATGATCGCGGCCGGCGTTGCAGGGGCATGGGCTGTGTTCGCTGAT
>CANJJY010000337.1 GCA_947474445.1 Oligoflexaceae bacterium | reverse complement strand
GATGATAAAAACCAGGATAAAAGCAGGTCATCGGCGCTTGATCACCAGAGCTCCCATAGCTTCGCGCCTTCTCGTTGCCCTTTTTATCCTCGTCTGTACAGCCGAGCTCTGGATCGGTGGTCATCCCATCCTTCTCGTCTATCAAGGTCAATGGTTCAGCCCTCTCGCGGGTCCTGTCATCGCAGGAACGACCTTGGGACAGTCTCAAACCTGGGAAGCCGATTATCGCGCACTTTCTACCGAATGGTCTCAAAGCGGGGCGGACCATTGGATGTGGATGCCTTTGATTCCCTGGGGTCCTCAAGAGATCGATCTCGGTCCTGGTCGAGAGGCTCTGCAGCCACCCGCTCTCGCCCGGCACCATTTCCTCGGCACGGATCAAGTGGGACGCGATGTGCTGGCCCGCTTGATCTACGGCCTCCGCATCGCTCTGTTCTTTGCTCTCGCCCTGACAATCGCTTCCTATGTGATCGCCATCATCATCGCGCTCCTGAGCGCGACCGGTCCACGTTGGCTCGATACTCTTATTCAACGAGCCATTGAAATCTGGTCGCATCTCCCTTTTCTGTACGTCGTCATCGGCGCCTCGGTCTTTGTTCGGGCGAGCGGCATCTACCTTCTGATGATCATGATCATCTTTTCTTGGTCATCTCTCAGCACCTACCTCAGGGCTGCGCTCTTGCGGGAAAAAAACTGCGATTATTATCGGGCGGCTGAACTCCTCGGCCTTCCCCGCTGGCGTCTCTGGACGGCCCATCTCCTGCCGCAGCTTTCGCCCATCCTCTTTACGTTTGTGCCTTACACCTTTGCGGGTGCTATCACGAGTCTTACTATCCTCGATTATCTTGGATTTGGCTTACCCCCTCACTTGCCGAGTTGGGGCGAACTACTCGATGAAGGTCTGCGTCAACCGCAAGCCTATTGGCTCGTCTGGCCGGTCACCTTGGGGTTGATTAGCCTCTTGACACTGGCGAGCGCGATAGGAGAAGCTAGCAGAAAAGAACTTTTGCCCAGTCAAACACGAGAATTTCGATGACGATGCTTCGCCTCACTATCCTATGCATCGCCTTGATGTGTGGCTGGTCGACCTTCCTCAGAGGAGCGCCCCAAGCCCTCCCCTCGCAGCTGTCGCTGAGCTGGCAGACGGCCACCACAATTCCTGTCATCGCCAGCCCAGATGCCAAAGCTGGGGGCCGCATCAGGACTTTTATCACTTCATTTCCACTCACTCTGAGACAGGTCGGACCTGATTCCAATCAAACTTTTCGCAGTTTGCTCGATGAAAACGATATGTCGCTGGTCATTCGGCATCCCAACACCGGCCTCTGGATGCCCGAACTGGCGACGCATTGGGCCTTTGATCCAAAAGACCCCAAAGTCGTCTATTACCGCCTCGATCCTTCTGCCCAATGGTCGGATGGAAAGCCGGTCAAGGGCAGCGATTTTGTTTATATGCTCAACTTTATGCGCTCACCGCATATCAAAGCCCCCTGGTACAACACGTACTACAAGGAAACGATCGACAGCGTCACCGTCTATGAAGAAAAGCCGGGAGTGGAAGTCATCGCCGTACGCTTGCACGAAGCGAGTCCCGATCCGCTCTTCAATACCAATCTCCAACCCATCCCCGAACATTTCTATGGCGAACTCGATACCTCCTTCGTCAGCACTTTCAATTGGAAGATCGCTCCCAACACGGGACCCTACCAACTCGCGGAGATTCACAAGGGCAAAGATCTCATCTTTCAGAAGAAAAAGAATTGGTGGGCCAAAGACCGCCCCTATTTTCAGAATCGCTTTAACATCGATGAGGTTCAAGTCAAGATCGTCAGGGATATTCAGACCGCTTTTGAATATTTGAAGAATGGCGAAATCGATGTAATGACGCTGACTAACCCCGAGCTTTGGCACGCCAGCGCCGATACCGATGCCTTTCAAAAGGGTTATGTACATCGGCTTCAAAGTTATAACGACAACCCCAGGAATGATTACGTTCTCATCTTAAATCAGGGTTTTCCCCTGTTCAAATCGCGGGATGTTCGTCAGGCTTTTCATTATGCGATGAACGTCGAACGCGTGATGCGCGAGCTGATGAAAAATGATTTTCAGCGCCTGCAGGGTATGAGTCAAGGCTACGGTCCTTACACGGATCGCAGCATCAAGGCGCGCACCTTTGATTTGAATGAAGCCAACCGCCTCTTGGATGGAGCTGGATGGACGCGGCGCAACAGTGAAGGCATCCGCATCAACAAAGAGGGGCAAGTTCTCCGTGCGGCTATTTCCTATGGTCAATCGACTCTGACGCCGCGCCTGATCCTCTTGCGCGATGATGCGCGTAAGGCCGGGATAGACCTTCAACTCCAGCTAGGGGAAGAGGCGAGCACCTTCAAATCCTATCTCGACAAAACCCATGAGATTGCTATCATGGTCTGGCGAACTTCATTTCGACCCGAGTATCGCTCGCGCTTTCATTCTAGCAACGCCTTCAAGCCGCAAACGTCCAACTTTTCCAACATCGCCGACCCGCAACTCGATCAATTGATAGAGGAGTACGAACATGCTAGCGAAGAAGCAGTCCGGATCGCGAAGGCTCACGCCATTCAACAATTCCTTCACGCCGACGCCAGCCACATTCCTCTCTTCGAAGTATCATACTTTCGAGTGGCCTATGCACCTTGGGTTCAATTTCCCGATCCCCCAGGCACGAAAACTTCTGACAGTCTCAATCTCTTCGATACTGGAGATGGGGGGAGGATCTGGATCGATAGGGAACGGGAAAAAGCTGTTCGGGAAGCGCGTCGAAAAAAGCGCCGATTGGAACCCCGCACTGTGATCGACGAGACCTATCGCTCGCGCACAGAGACCGGGTCTCCACAGCCCTAAGGCTAAGCTGCAAAGTAGAGGGAAGAAATAAAAAAAGTTAAGCGAGACGGCCAAGCCACGAGGGGCCAGCCGTCTCCCTCAAAAAGATTATTTACCGAAATGACGGACATACTGGACAAGATTTTTGATTTCGTCGTCAGGGACAGCAGCGCCCCATGGTGCCATTGTTGCACTCAATCCGACTGAAGCTCCGCCTTCTTTGATCACCTTGTAAATGTGAGCATCGTCGACCTTGGCCTGCCAGGCCTTGTCTGTAAAATTGCGCGGTTTGGGATTGAGGGCCTGGGCACTAGGACCATCTGCCTTACCATTGATACCGTGACAGGCAGCGCAATAAGTTTCGAAAGTGGTTTTTCCGGGATCAGCGGCCACTGCTGGTGTTGCGCTGCCTGCTTTTTGAGCATCAGCCAGTTTTTGCTGAAAAGCCTGGTAGTCCCGTTTTGGTTTGTAGTCGTTCGGGGTATTCCAGTCACAGGCATTCAAGCTAAGCGCCAACAAAAAGGCGGGGATCAATCTCACGTGTCTCATGCAGTCTCCCAAGGATAGGGCACTCTCTCGTGTCCTTCTGCTTATTAGCATCCAGCGAGAAGACTGACAAGCATGAGCTCAGGTGATTTGGGGCGTTTCGTCGAGTTTGCTTATTTTCGCTTTACGCAGCGATAGCCGATATAGGTGTCGACGCTCGCCGGACTCCGGGCGAGATCGGCAAAGAAAAGTCCCGCGTTCTTGTCATCCCGGTAGTAGCCGCCTCGCATGAGGTTGCCACCCGATTGATTGGGCGCAGAAAAGTAGCCACCGATGCCTTGCTCGGTATTCCACGTATTGACCCAAAAGCTCTTCTTGTGAGGAATCAACTGGGCGCGACTCATCTTTTCAAAACCACCATCGACGCTGGGATATTCGCGGAAAGCAGCGACCGGCCCGCCATCGGCTGTGGAGTAGGGCTTGGCATCTACGTTGTAGTAATCAACCCATTCCCAAGCATTGCCAGCCAAGTCCCAGAGCACTTCGTTGTTGGTCAGCTTGAAAGTTCTTCTTTGAGTCGGATCGTCTTCTTTTCCTGAGTTCGAACAGTCGCCGTCCACTGTTTCCTGCGAGCCATCGCAAAGGCTCGGCGGATTGTTATCGGAGTGGCCCCGGTTGAGGACCAAGTGGAAATTGAGAACTTCAACTGGATTGATCGCTGCTCCGGACGCTCCGAAACCAAAACCTTTGCCGCGATCTCCATACCAATTCGCAGGATTGCTCGCCGCATTCGAAGCCGCGGTCATCCATTCGCTATTGTTCATGAGGCCAAAACCTTCACCTAAAGCCCCGCAGGTGACGCGAGCGTCTTGCGCAGAACCCGACACGCGCGGTGTTCCGCCCGCTTGCGACACGGCTTGGTTTGCAACTTCGCGCGCCTCGTAGGTCATCGTACAGAAATCTGTCGTCTGAAAATCTTTATCGCCGGGAACTAGAGTCCAAGTCGGCGGACATTTGATGGTCGGCGCGGGAGCTGTTGCCCCCGGCTTCACCCCATCGGGAGGCGCTGGCTTTTCGCCATTTTCGTCTCCGACCGAGGGCGCTGGAGTTGAAATGACCACAGGATTTTTAGCCGGTCCTGGCTGGCAAGCAGCGCCGAGCAGACTAAGCCACCAGAGGTAGCGAACCCTTAAGATCATGGAAGTGTCTCCAGATTGAACTGACCCTTAATCCTACCTTAGCCTCATCGGCAAGCTTCAAAAAAGGTTGAGATAAAATCCATACAATCCAATTATTTCATTGGCTTATAAATTTCAGGGAGAGCTGCCACCAGGCTTTGCGTCGCCGGATGCTGCGGCCGCTGCCAAATTTCAGAGGCTTCACCCGTCTCGACCAGGCAGCCCGCGTCCATCACCAGCACGCGATCACAGACATGCGGGAGGAGGCTGAGATCATGGGAAATGAGCAGCAGGCTGCCTCCT
>CANJJY010000336.1 GCA_947474445.1 Oligoflexaceae bacterium | reverse complement strand
TTTGGTGACCATGCGTTTGGTGCGAGTACCATTTCTACTTGGTTTGTTTAGGGCCAATGAGAATCGACAATTCGGTCTGGCACACTAATTCACCCGCTGCGTTGTGAACTTCGACGGTCACCTCATAGGTCTTTCTCTCGCTGGTCGTCGGCACGGGACAGGTGCAGGTGGCGATCACGCGGCCGCGCCCCTTCTGGAGATAGTCGATATTGAGTTTTTTTACAATAAAGCGCGCATCGTCGGGCATGCTGTAGGTGAGCGCCAAGCTTCCGGCCAGTTCGGAGACGTTGGCGAGCGCGATGGCATGCAGGCTGCGCAGGTGATTGCGAACGCTCCGATGGTCGGCGAGTGCGATGCGCGCATAGCCGGGACGCAGTTCCTCGACGAGAAAAGGCATGCTGCCCGTGTAGGGCACAAAGCGGCTGAGAATCTGGGTGAACAGCCGTCGACCGCCCGGGAGAGGACTCATGCGATCCCAGGCTTTCTGCACGAAATTGATGGAATCGCGTTGTTTCCAAGGCAGATTGTCGAAAAATTGGGTCCCAAATTTCATGATCGAGTCCTTTCAAGGGAGGGTGAGCTGCGGCGGCAACTTCCCCCAAGTCGCTGATTCCAAGAGAGTGACCGATATCGAAGCGCGGGATCAAGAATTTTTAAAAAGGAATCGAGTCTCACTGATAGAAAGACGCTCTTCAAGCAGCGAGGTGCTGAAAATAAGCACGCTATATCATGTCAAAAGGTCTGCACCATCCCGCGATCGCCCGACTCGTCCGCCAGTATTAATATGCGCTCGGCCTTGTTCTCGCCGGCGACTTGGTCTTTAATAAAGTTTTTGATGCGGAGACGGACAGCAAGGAGCGGCGCATGCATATACTACTGACAGGAGCTACTGGCTTTATCGGCCAAACTCTGGCTCGAGAACTCTTCAAAGACGGGCATCACCTGACCATCGCCAGCCGCCGGGCGAACGCTCTCGCGGCAGGGGATTGGGGGATGCCGACCGAGTTTTTGCAGTGGGACCCCGCGACCGAACCTTTTCCCGATTCCATCTCGATCGATACCTTTGATGTGGTGATTCACCTGCTCGGCGAATCGGTAGCTGATGGGGCCTGGACCCCTGAGAAAAAGCGTCGCATCTATGACTCACGCATTGCCTCGACGCAGCATCTCGGCGCTGCTATCGCGCAGCGAAAGACCCCACTTCCTTGCTTTATCATGGCATCGGCGATCGGTTTTTATCCCTTCGATGAGCCGCGATCGTATGATGAGTCGGCGGCTCCGGGCTCGCATTTTTTGGCGACTGTTTGCCGCGATTGGGAGGCGGCTGGTGCCGCGATCAAACCCGTGGATCGCACGGTGTATCTGCGCATCGGTGTCGTTCTCGGTGCCGATGGGGGAGCGCTCGATGCGATGCGGCCGGCCTTTGAAACAGGCGCGGGCGGACCGCTCGGCGCGGGCCAGCAGCTGATGAGTTGGATTCATCGCGACGATCTCGTGCGTATCATCCAAACCGCTTTGAAAGATGAGAGATACCGGGGAGCGATCAATTGCGTCGCGCCTCAACCCGTTTCAAATAAAGATTTCAGTCGCGCCTTGGGCCGCGCGCTCGGACGTCCCGCCGCAATCCCCGTGCCCGCCTCTCTGCTGCGCCTCGCCCTCGGCGAGAAGGCGACTCTCGTCCTCGGCAGTCAGGCGATACTGCCGCAAAAGCTCAGTAGCTTAGGGTTCAAGTACCAATACCCCGAACTCGACCAAGCTCTGGCTGAGGCCTGCAATCACACCGTGCAATATCCGATGGCTTGCCGGCGTTACAGCGCTGTGCAGTTCGTGCCGCGGCCGCTGCCTGAAGTCTTCGCCTTTTTCTGCGATCCCTATAATTTGGAAAAAATCACGCCGCCTCTGCTCAGCTTCAAGATCAAGAGCATCAGCACCACAGCGGTCGAGCAGGGGACCTTGATTGAATATCGGCTGAAGGTCCATGGCGTTCCCATGCACTGGCGCACGCGCATTGAAGATTGGCGGGTCAATGAGGCTTTTGTCGATATTCAAGAGGCGGGACCCTATCGCGTCTGGCACCATACGCATCGATTCACGGCCGTGCCCGGCGGAACGCTGATGGAAGATCTGGTGCGGTTCAAGGTGCCTTTTGGACCTTTAGGCGATCTCTTTGGTTTGCCGTTGGTGCGACGCGATGTGAGAGAGATTTTTCGCTACCGTCGTCAGGTGATAGAAAAATCTTTCAAGGCCTAGGGCGGCCCGCTCAAGCTTCTTAGAGTTTGTTATAGATGGGGAGCGTTGCCGTGTTCCCTTCCACAGCTTTGATATCGTCTTCTGTCGCAAAGCCTATCGCTCTCTTTTCTTCCGTACTGCCGTTCTCACTGAGACAAAAGCCAAGGGCCGGATCGCAGGATTCAGCTTCTTGGATGGCCGCCTCACTGAGCAGGCGGTAGCTCGTGAAGTAAGGCGTCCCGCTGTAATCATAATCCACTTCGACCACACGACCGTTCGCGCTGACGCGGTAGGTACCGGCGACACTAAAGTCTTTGCGTTCCACATAGCGTTCGAGTATCTCACTTTCGCTCGCTAGCGACTGGCAGCTATCGCTGTAGGGTCCGGTGACTTTGAGGGTGACGCCGCTCGCGCCATCGAAGGAGATGATTTTCTTGGTGTGAAAAACCTGATTGGGGTCCATCTCGCAGCGTATCCACGAGGTAAGCGCTAGGGCTTTGGTGTCGAGACGGGAAAAGGATTCGGTCTGCGCGATGTTGGAGGCACGCGCGGGATCGACGCCCGATTTTTGCGTCGAGGTTTGCTTTGAGCCCTTTGATTTATCGATGACGGTGTCGACCATATTGGACTTGCACGCTTCGAGAAAAAGGAGAGCGCTGGTGATGAGGGCAAGTGTCAGTTGAGAGTTCATAAAGACTCCTGGCGATGATCGAACTATGGTGATGCGTGGGGACATGCAAGGGGCTTGCCAGGTCGAGGTCGATCAGGCGATTAAAAGGTTAATACAAACGATTGCTTAGGGCCTATTGAAAGATGCGTGAAAGGCAGGATTGTCGGCAGTGGCGACAGATCGTTCGAAGGGAGCGAAGAGGGCAATGAATCCCGGGCTTGACGGCCACGTCTAGGTCTTGTTCGTGGCTATGGGTTGGACAGAGATGGGCTTACTCGATTGTGCCTTGTTGTCAGAATGTTTCTGGGTGGTGGCGGTTTTGAGATCTGTTGATTGTTGATGATTCCCACTTTGACCGCAGCGTATGCCGCGGAAAAAGGTCCTTCCCACCTGCGCCTCCCTACTCGTCGACATCGAAAGATGCGTGAGTGGCAAAACGGTTTGACGTAAAGTGGGTAAGGCAGATCTTCTGAGATCTTTATTCCATGGCTGCCTGGTGACTCACGAGTCCAGACATCTTATTGCTCAGAGATGGTAGACGCAAAAAATCCGAAAGCTGCATCCCGCAAGGAATGCAGCTTTCGTTTGTTTGGAGCAAGCGGAGAAGCTCCAAAGGCTTATTTATTCACCGGGGTACTTACAGCCGTCGTGAAGCGTGTTTACCATCTTATTGAGATCATAACCATCGTTGTACAGGTGCGTCCCGATTATCGATGCATCCGCTTGAGTCAGATCAGGCATGCGCGAGAGAACCAAAACGGGATTTCGGAAACCTGTTGAAACGACTGCATAACGATAATCATCGGCGAGGGCGATGATCCAGTAATTCTCGAAAGGTGAAGTGATACCGCCAACAGAAAGCTTGAACTTCGCCGGGCTTGAACCTGGATACGCGATTGCATTCCATTCAGTGAGTTGACCGTTAAATGCTCCAAGACGACAGGATTTCGCGATATCGAGAGCGCCAACACCATGGTTGGAGTTGAAGCTATAGTCTACCGTGGTGCAGGCGCAAATCCTTGTAACTAAGGGATCAGAAGAAGCCACTTCGTACCAGCGGCCTTGCATTTTCGAGAGGTCGACTTCCTTAACAGTGGTCGGAAACAGGCCAGGGGCTGCGAAACTGGAAGAGCTCAGCGCAAGCGTAAAAAGTGAAAGGAGAGTAGTCTTAAACATAGTTATTTATCCTTGTGGAGTGGTGTTCGAAAGTTCTGAACGACGTCTAGTACCATAGTCGGGAATGGATTCCCAGTTCTACATACACGATCGCCAGGGAGTTTCGAAACAGATTGCACCTAAGATCGCAAGCATTTCTCGGGTTGGAATACAGGGAGTAAAAACATAAGACAATCAATGATTTCTATTGGGGAGCGACTTCTTGAATGGGAAAATAGATAAAGTTAATTAATGATATGGTTCAACGTTTAGCAAATGATTAACTTATGAATCGCACACGTTCAGCCCATTTGATTCTATCCTTTGAGGACGCCAGGCTGCTTTGTCGGCGACCGATTCCTAAATAAAGAGAATGAGAACTTCAAAAACTCAGTCAAGAGGAAAAAGCTTAGTCGAGTACTCTCGTTAGACAGTCGCAAGACTGCTCTCATTGCACACTTGATCTCCATAACTAAAGAATCTGATGCAATGAGGTTTGTAAAAGATCAGACTTAAAGCCTCCATGAAAAGGATGGGCGTAGATCGTTTTTTGTTACCTCGTATCAGATCCGTTGGCATTTTGTGGATCACCTGCGACCACCAGCCAGGCAATTCAAAAGATATTTTACTTACAGAAAGGCGCCTGAGGAAACATTGGGCAAACCGCGGGGATAACCGCTTCAGCTTCGCATCGAACTTCTTCAGTAGGCATCAATTCAGGCGTTTCAACTAGTTCCGTCTGGGCCTCAACTTTCCCATATGAAGCAAACAGGAGCGATGAGACGGCAAAGTCTCGCGCGATTTATCGAGATG
>CANJJY010000335.1 GCA_947474445.1 Oligoflexaceae bacterium | reverse complement strand
GTCTGCAGCAAAGTCTGCAAAGCCGTAGCGTAATCCTCTTCGGAACTGAGATGATTCCATTCGGGAATCGCATTACCGAGCGGACAACCTTGATGGCAGAATGGAACCCCGCAATCCATGCAGCGAGCTCCCTGACGCCGTAGCTCATCTTCAGGAAGGGCATGCATGAATTCGGAAAAATGTCTGACGCGCTGCTGACTCGGCTCTTTGTAGGGAACCATGCGTGCGTAGCTCAGAAAACCTCTTATCTCACCCATGAAACGCTCCTTCGTGTGCGAGAATTTCTACGCCTTCATCACCGACGACCCGCGATGCTTTATGGACCCGTCCGCGGCTCTGTTTTTTCATCATATCTCGATAGGCAGCCGGTGCCACCGAGAGAAAATTTTGCCGTTCGAGCGGCCACTGCGCAAGAATTCTCTCTGCCAGAGGACTCCCGGTCAAGCGCACATGCTCGGCGAGCTGCCGCTCAACAAACTGCAGATCTTCATCGTCGAGCAAAGGGCCGACTTCCACCATTTCACCGTTGATGCGCGACCGCCATTGTTCGCCTTGATAAAGATAAGCATAGCCGCCGCTCATCCCAGCTGCAAAGTTGCGACCGATCGCTCCCAAGACGACGACGCTACCGCCTGTCATATATTCGCATCCATGGTCACCCACCCCTTCGATGACGGCGTGCGCTCCGCTATTTCGGACAGCAAAGCGTTCACCGGCCTGACCACTCGCATAGAAAAAGCCTGACGTGGCTCCGTATAAAGCAACATTACCACATATCACATCCGCGTCATGAAGCAGTCCTTCAGACCGGGCGGCTGGTCTTACAACGAGGCGAGCTCCCGAGAGTCCTTTGCCACAGTAGTCGTTGACTTCACCGACGACGGTCGCCTGAATACCTTTTGCTCCGAAAGCTAGAAAGCTTTGTCCGGCTGCTCCTTTAAAGTTGAGCTGAATCGTTCCATCGACCAGCCCCTGAGCGCCCCAGCGCCGCGAGATTTCTGACGAGAGGATCGTTCCGACCGCACGATCGGTATTGGCAATTTTTCGTTCGATACGAATCGTGCCTTTGCGGCTCAAGGCGAGCTCACATCGAGTCAAGAGTTCGCGGACATCGAGAGTGGCCTCGAGTTCGTGATCTTGATTTTCGATGCAACTGTGAGCTTTATTGGCTGCGCCGCGCGGCGGCGCGAGGAGGGCATCCAGGTTCAACTTTTGCCATCGCTCCTCGGTGATACCAGGGTCTTTTTCGAGGGCATCGACCCGGCCTACCATCTCGGCGACTGTGCGAAAGCCGAGTTCGGCCATGATCTGACGGAGGCCTTCGGCCAGCAAAAAGAAATAGTTGATCAGATGTTCCGGTTGACCGTGAAACTTCCGCCTCAGCTCAGGATCTTGCGTGGCTATGCCGACAGGACAAGTATTCAAGTGACATTTACGCATCATGATGCAACCGAGAGCAATCAAAGCCCCCGTTCCTACGCCCCATTCTTCCGCGCCGAGCAGAGCCGCGATGGCGATGTCCCGCGGGGTACGCAGCTGACCATCGGCTTGCAAACTGACGCGCGAACGCAATTGATTCTCAACGAGAGTTCGATGAGCATCGGCGAGTCCGAGTTCCCAGGGAAGCCCCGCGTGCTTGATCGAAGAGATAGGACTCGCCCCCGTGCCGCCTTCGTATCCGCTGATCAAGATCGCATCGGCTTTGGCCTTGGCGACCCCAGCGGCGATCGTCCCGACACCCATCGCCGAGACTAGCTTGACGCTGACGCGGGCACTGCGATTGGCATTTTTCAAATCGTAGATGAGTTGCGCTAAATCTTCGATCGAATAGATATCATGATGCGGCGGCGGCGAGATGAGAGTGATGCCGGGCGTACTGTGGCGGACGCGCGCAATTTCTTCATCCACCTTGTGGCCCGGAAGCTGCCCACCTTCTCCAGGTTTCGCACCTTGGGCCATCTTTATTTGCAATTCATCCGCGTTGACAAGATAGTGGCTGGTCACACCAAATCGAGCGCTCGCCACCTGCTTGATGGCACTCCGTCTAAGATCGCCGTTGGCAGCCGGAATAAAGCGATCCGCGTCTTCTCCGCCTTCGCCTGAATTGCTGCGAGCCCCCATCCTATTCATGGCGACCGCAATCGTCTCGTGGGCTTCTTTTGAAATCGAGCCAAAGCTCATCGCTCCCGTGGCAAAGCGCTTGACGATCGCTGTAACGTCTTCCACTTCATCGAGCGGAACTGCGGGCTGAAGCGATTTGAATCGCAAGAGTCCGCGGAGGTTTTGGCCATCCCGCGATTCTCGGTCGAGGCGCGCGCAGAAGCTCTGAAATTCTTCTCGGCTGTTGATCTTTACGGCCTTCTGCAGACCGGCGATCATATCGGGACTGTGCAGGTGCTTTTCGCCTTCGCGACGCCAGTGATAAAAGCCACCGTGCGGCAGCTGATGATAGCTGAAGCGAGCGGCGGGCTGGAATGCCTTCTGCTGACGCAGGCGCACATCCGCTTCTAGATCTTCGATCGTCAAGCCTTCGAGTCGAGTCGGCGTCCAGGTGAAGTATCGATCGATCAGCCGACGACTGAGGCCGAGCGCTTCGAAAATCTGCGCACCTCGATAGGACTGGATGGTCGAAATACCCATTTTCGACATGACTTTGAGCAGACCTTCCCCGACCGCCTTAATAAAATTGGTCTGGAGAACGGCGATGCTTTTCCCTTGATCAAAGCCGTCGCGCGCTTCTCGCTGCGCGATGAGTGAGAGAGTGAGATAGGGATTGATCGCGGCCGCTCCGTACGCGATGAGTAGCGCAAAGTGATGGACTTCCCGCGCTTCGCCCGTCTCAACGATGAGACTGCAGCGCATGCGATCGCCGCGACGGATCAAGTCATGGTGCACCGCTGCCGTGGCTAGGAGGGTAGGGATAGGCGCTGCCGTTTCACTGACCTCGCGATCGGAGAGGATAAGAAGCGTCACGCCATCGGCGACGGCCGCGGCAGCTTCGCGACAGAGCCTTTCGAGGCCTGCCTCGAGACTTTCCTTGCCGTGTTCAAACACCATCGCGAGCTTGCGGCTTACCAATCCGGGTTGATCGACAAACTCGATGCGCTGCAGATCAATGTCGGTGAGAAGAGGCTGCTTATGCCTGATCACGCGGCAATGATCGGGGGTTTCGGCCAGCAGATTGCTTTCCGCTCCGAGATGAATATAGAGCGAGGTGACCAGCTCTTCCCGAATTGCATCGATGGGAGGATTGGTGACCTGCGCAAACAGCTGCTTGAAATAGTGATAGAGAAGCGGACTTTGTCGCGACAGCACAGCGATGGGCGTATCATTCCCCATCGATCCGACGGGCTCCTTGCCCTCGTTGGCCATGGGCGCGATAATCATCCGCAGATCTTCCTTGGTGTAGCCGAAGACTTCCAGCTTTCTCTGCAAGTCCGCGCTGCTTTCCGGCGCGTAGCTCGCAAAATGAGGAATGGGTAGATCGTGAAGGAATCGGCGTTGCTCGGCCAGCCAGGTACCATAGGGCTGCTGGGCTGCCAGCTGCTGTTTGATGACTTCATCAGCGACGATGGTGCCGAGCTCCATGTCGACGAGGAACATGCGCCCGGGACTGAGTCGACCGCGGGTGACGATGTCTTCGGCCGCAATCGACAGGACACCTGCTTCGGAGGCCATGATCACGCGATCATCGCGGGTGACGCAATAGCGTCCCGGCCTGAGACCGTTTCTATCGAGGATGGCGCCAATTTTCTGCCCCTGACAAAAGCCGATGAATGCAGGCCCGTCCCAAGGTTCCATGAGATAGGATTGATACTCATAATAATCTTTGAGGCTCTGCTCCATCTCCGCGTGCTGACTCCAGGGCTCAGGGATCAACATGCTGAGGACTTGCGCTAAAGGCCGTCCCGCATTCACCAAGAATTCGATGGTATTGTCGAGCATCGCCGAGTCGCTGCCACCGGGAGCGCAGATGGGACCAAGCTTCAAGAGATCGGCGTCAAGCCCCTCTTGCGCTAAGAGCTGCGTTCGGGCATGCATCGCATTGATATTGCCGCGCAGCGTATTGATTTCCCCGTTGTGGCAGATCATGCGGAAGGGTTGGGCTAATGGCCAGCTCGGCATCGTATTGGTGCTGAAGCGTTGATGCACCATGGCAAAGGCTGAGACATAGAGCGGATGCAGGAGATCGACGAAGTAGGAGGCGAGATCTTTAGAAAGAATCAATCCCTTGTAACAGATCGTCTCCGGTGAAAGACTCACGCAATAGAATCTTTGCTGCGGAAGACCATAGCGATCCCAGGCTTTGTCCTCTAAGCGCTTGCGGAGCAAAAACAGCTGCCAGGCGAAAGCCTCAGCGGTCATTCCCAAAGGCTTTTCAAAAAAGAATTGGTAGGACTTCGGTTCGAGTTCGCGGGCGATGGGACCGAGCACAGCGCTATTGACTGGAATGGGACGCGCCCAAAACATGGGAATATTCTCGGCTGCCAAAGCTTGAACTTCAGCGAGCCAAAAGCTTTCTTCTTCAGCTTCGCGCGGTAGAAAAAACATGCCGACCGCATAGGTACCCTGACGAGGGAGATCGAGGCCGTTTTCGCGCGCGAGTTCGGCAAAAAGAGGATGAGGAATCTGCGTGAGGACTCCTGCCCCGTCACTGCTGAGTCCATCTGCGGCTCGACCGCCACGATGATCCAATCGCCTCAATATTTCAAGACCGTCTGAGACGATGGGGTGCGAGGCTTGTCCTTTGATGTGAGCGACAAAGCCAACACCGCAGGCATCGCGTTGCACCGCCCTGGGATCGTCCAGCCATGCGTTTTCGAAGGTTCTTGGAGACATGAGCAACCTCTCAATTGATTCCGTTCAATGCGATGTGTCGCCTGC
>CANJJY010000334.1 GCA_947474445.1 Oligoflexaceae bacterium | reverse complement strand
TGCTCACCCGCAGCTGAGCACCTTCGCTCCGCACGGAGGTGACGGAACTGCCACTGCAAAAGGCGAGGTCGCGCGTCAGTCCCTGCACCAGAGCACGCGTTCCCCCCTTGAAGCGGACGAGAGGTCGTTTGTGCAGAATCGTATCGAGCAAACTGAGCAATGGCCGGGCGGGCCACTGCCAAAGATATTCTTCGCGACAGGTGCAGATCGTTGCCAAGAGCGGCAAGATCAAGCCGCGCACAAACAAGGGATCAAATTTTTCGCGGCTTAAAACATCGGCCAAACTCTCTTTGGCATCGGAGTCGAGCGCACGCTGCTGCCGCGTGACCTGTCGCAGCTTTCTGAGGCCTTTCACGACAGTCCAGGTCTTGAGATGGAGGTAACGCCACGATCCGACGCCGAGCATATCGAGACCAAGCCCCTGCCAACGCTGACTGCGAAGCCAAGTTTCACCATTCATCCAGCTGCAGCTGACAGGAATATCCATGGCGAAAGTTTGTGCACCAACCTTTGCGGCTAAGGCGAGCACGCTCCCCCAAGCATCCGGACTCATGACGCGCAGAGGGACATCGACCCAGCCCGCGCCGTCGGGTTGGGGAATATCGAGAGTATGCGCATCCATGCCACGAGCGCGTTGCGCTTCGAAAACCTTGACGCGATGTCCCGCTCCCTGACACAGCCAGGCAGACGCAAGACCAGCCATTCCGCTGCCAATCACTGCTATGTGTTCCGGCATCCTCGCCTCCATCATCTTCGAATCAAAGGATAATCAGGCCTGAACCCGACAGATGGACCCCTTCTCGCGCCGTATGGACAGAATATCCATCTTGCTCTCACGCTTCGAATCGATAGGATGCGGAGGCACAAAACGGAGGCATACAATGCGATCATGGGCCCCTCTTTTCATCTTCTTCTTTTGCGTCTCATTTCTAGTGAGCAGCCGGTCCTCGGCTCAGCCTCAGGTCATCGCAGTCCGCGAGAATCAAGAGCTTCCCTTCGCGTCCTGGGGCGATCTCGACGTCGGCTATACTCTCTCTCCCGGCGAGCTCCGGCAATGGGAAAATCTCTTTCCCTTCATCCGCTCTCTGATCCGAACCCCTTTGATTCAAGAGATCACGAGCTATAAAATTGAAGAAACTGTGGCCGCGGCGCAGGACCTCCCCGCACCCGTTTCCCTCACTGTCTATGGGGCAAATCGAGACTGGGTAATCTATGCGGCGACTCTGCGATCTCTGCCAGCCCCGGTGGCCGTCGCCCGCCAGCTCAAAGTCTATCTCATCGGTTTGAATCGCGATCATCAGCTGCTACCCAATCAGATCATTTTTACGATTGCCGGTGAAAGGCTCGAATAAAAATTCAATCAATGTCCCCGCTGACTCTGAACCGAGATGGTCCCGCTGCGACCTATTTTAAAATGCATCATAATAGGCCGACAGCAAACCTGACAATCTTCGACATAGGATTGACCTCCCACCGAGTAATCAAAGAACGTAATGAAATGCTCCCAACACCAGGGACATTCGACGGTGACGGGTTCTTCCATAGTTCGCGACTCCTTCTCCGCAACGCTTCTCACTTTTGCTCCATATCCTACCATAAGGGTGACTCGGTCGCGGCTCGGTAATTTTACCCTCCTTGTCTCTCAGCGTCACACTAGGCTACAAGAAATGAAGGACTTTTCGCGAAGTTCTTCAAACGGGAGAGAAATCATTATGTTAAATAGCCTAAAAAAAAGCCTGCGCTGGTGTTCTTTAAGCGTCATGATGATCAGCTGCTCGGATGATAATAAAAACGAAGTGCCGCCGCCACCGCAAGTCGCCACCCCTCTCGTCGGTTCTGCCGCTCCTGCGGAACGCCCCCTGCTCGTCGTCTTCGGCGATAGTCTTGCCACCGGTGTTCTAGCCAATACCCACTTAGGTCAAGCCTTCGACACAAGCATCGGCCAGCAACTCGGCAAGCTTCTGAGCCAAGGAGCGACCGACAAAGAGGAAGCCCAAAAAATTCTGTCTAACCCTGAGCTCGCCGCATCGACTACAACCGCACCTTACGGCATCCGCGCAGCCATCGCTGCCACGCGGCAGCTGAAGCCTGAAGACATCGATGTCGTGAGCTTAGCCCGCTTCGGTGCCAAGGCCGAAGACATGGAAGAGATGCAGAGTGATCTCAACGCTCAACTCGCGCCAAGCCAGGGTCGATTGCCTCAGTATATTTTCATCATGCTGGGTGGCAACGATTTCTGCAGCGAGGAGACGCCCGCAGATTTTCGAACGCGCTATCAAGAACGCGTGATGGCTGTCCACGATCAATATCCAAACGCGCATTACATCATCGCGCCGGTGCCTCCTGTCGATCAGCTGGCAGCGATCGATTTTGACTACGGCCCCGCCGTTCCTGGGCTCGGTGGGTCGTCTCTTTCCTGTCAATCATTGCGTCAGCGCTCCTGTTCGATGATCTATCGTCCGGACGCTGCCCAACGTATCAAAGAAATCAATCAAGCGGTCAGCGATGCGACAGCGGCTCTGACGGCAACTGGCGCTCGCGTCGACTTCGCAGGCGAAGTCTCGCAGTGGCCCATTCAAGCCGAACAATTGGCGATCGATTGCTTTCATCCGAGCGAAAAGGGTCAAGAGGCCATTGGACAATACGTGGGTCGGGCGATAAAGCTTTAAGTTTTTAATGCCGATAAAAGTTAGGTCGCGGCGCGCCCCGAAGCGGTGCGACCTCCTTCGTAGCTCCTGCCTCTCCCCTCTCGGCGCGCTTGCGCTTTTGCAGAGCCTTCGCTAGACTCCTAAGCCGCTTTGCATACGCGAAGCCAACCGCTGCTGAATCTGCTATATTGCCATATGTACCAAGGGAGGGGCTGAAAGTGTCTTCGATGGAGCCGACTCCTGAAGAATTGCAAATCATTGCGGAAGAAGAGCAAATCTTCGCGTCCGTACAAGAAACCATAAGGGCTGCTCAAAAAAAGCGGCAGTCCATGGGTTCGACCCTCACGCAGCGATTAGAATCGCTGCGCGACGAGGCCGCACGCGCTAAAGAAGCTGATTTGCCCGCGCTGTTCGACCAGCTCAACACGCAAAGAGCTTTGTTTCAGCACAAGAGTGATCTCCGTTTGCCCGATATTCGTTCGCCCTATTTTGCGCATCTCTGCCTCGAAGAGAAGGGCAAACGCCGCGATGTTCTCCTCGGTCACAGTACCTTTCTCGATTCGCATCGACTGCCTTTGATCGATTGGAAGCATGCCCCGATTTCGCGCATCTTCTTCAACTACCGCGAAGGCGATGAGTTCGAAGAGCAGCTGCCGGGCCGGCTGGCGATCGGCGCCGTGGTCAAACGGCGCGTGGTGACCATCTATAAGGGCGCTCTCCTGCGCATCCATACGGGTGATACCTATCTCAGGCGCCGCGAGGATGGGACCTGGGTGAAGGAAAGTCAGAGTTATCTGCCGCAGCTTGCGGGCGGATCGGGCAGTGCCAAGCGCACCTTGCAATCAGGGCTCAATCTCGCGCAAAGTCCTGCTCCTGAAGTATCGGCTCTTCTCGATCCTGATCAGTTTCGCTTGCTTTCGGCTGACCCCGCCGATCCTCTCCTCGTCCTCGGGGGAGCCGGTTGCGGTAAGACGACAATCGCCTTGCACCGCGTCGCTTACCTGCAATTTCAAGAAGCCGGGCGTTTTTCTGCGCATAAGACTCTGGTCGTCGTTCCTGAGGAAGGCTTGGTACGGCTCTCGCGCAAGCTGCTCGACAGTCTCGGTCTGCAGGAAGTCGAGGTAAAAACCTTCGACGCCTGGATCGAGGTTCAGGCGCGTCGCATCCTGCGGGCATTGCCTGATAAAGTCAGCAGCTATGTGCCCTCCAACGTCAGCCGTCTCAAGCGCCATCCTATTCTCCTCACGCTCTTTCCTGAAATCGTGCGGCGACAGATGGAAGAAATCATCACGCGGGCTGACTCTCATCTGCCGGCGTCCCAAAGCATCTATTCCATCCTACGCGGCAATCCCGATCAGCCGATGATGCATCGCTTGAAGCTCGCGGAGCAGGAGTTGAATCGGCAGACGCATGAGCACGGCGGTGCAGCGAGTGCGATGCGCCTCAGTGCGATCAAAAAATTCTTTGATCATTGCCGCAAACGCTACGGCAATACCGTGGGCGATCGCGTCGATCTCTTTGCCAACTACGATCTTTTGCACACTCTTTTGCCGGCTTCAGGCGGAAGCCTCACGGAAGGTATGCTCAAAGATACCGTGAGCCATGCTCTGGAACAGCTCGGTCAGAGCGCTGAACAGAGTTACGGTAACTTCGATGCCGAGCGCCTTGAAACAGTCGATGGGCGCTCTTTGATCGATCAGGAAAATGAGCAATCTCTCGCGGGCACGATCGATCCAGAAGATTTTGCGGTCCTTTTGGAACTCCACTTTTACAAGGTCGGGCGCGATGTATCGGCTCATGGCCGGCTGCGTTCGTATGCGCACATGGTCATCGACGAAGCTCAGGATCTGGCACCGGTCGAACTCAAAGTCCTCGGTCGCGCCTTGCTCGATGATGCTGCGATCACAATCGCAGGCGATGCAGCGCAGCAGATCGATCCGACTCATAGTTTCGAATCCTGGGAACGCGTTCTCGAGGAACTTGGTCTTCCTCCCGTCCACGCCCAGCACCTCAAGACTACTTACAGATCCACCAAAGCGATCGCGGCCATCGCCCATGAAATTTTGGGTCCCATTGCCCCTCAAGAACCGCCTTTGGCCTTGCGGGAAGGTCTTCCTGTTGCCCGGTCACTGTTTCCGAACGAAGGCGAGATGCTGGTGTTTCTCAGCGAGGCCCTCAACGAGCTGATGGACAAAGAACCCGGCGCCTCAGTCGCCGTGATCACCAAAACTGACGAGACCGCGGTGAGCCTTTT
>CANJJY010000333.1 GCA_947474445.1 Oligoflexaceae bacterium | reverse complement strand
TATGTCTAACCCACTCGCCCCTAATCGAATAAAACGCACCCGCGCTGGCTCGCTCAGTACCATCGGATGACCGATGAGCAGCTCCTTGAGACGCATGAGTACCAATCGCATTTGGACGGGCTTCGTTTCATAGCGCAGCGAGAAAACAGTCAGCCAACGCATTTTATCGCGCCGCTCGAAGTTCTCTATCTTCATCAAAGAAAATTCGGCGTTGGGTATCGTGACCAGCGTGCGATCGAGCGTTCTTACTTTGGTTGAACGTAGACCTATGTCCTCGACTGTTCCGATAACCTCCCCGAAACGACCCGCATCTCCCACCAAAACAGGCTGATCGAGCAGCACGGAGATGCCCCCAAAAAGATTCTCTATCGTCTTCTGACCGGCCAAAGCTATGGCCAAACCACCGACGCCGAGACCGGCAAGAATCGCCGTGACGTCAAAGCCTAGCCCCCTGAAAATCCAAATCAAAGCGATCGCTACGACCAGAATCTTGCCACCCTTTTGAATAGGTTGCAGCATCCCTCCGGCAGAGGACTTGCCCTGCTTTTCAAAATTTACCCGAGCCATCTCAACGAAAGCTTCTATCATCCGCATCAGCAGAAAACTGACCGCACACGCTAGCGCGATGCTTTCCATATACTGGATATTCTGTCGGATGTTGATCTTGAGTTCGAGTGATACACTCACCAGCTGAAAAACCAAAATCCCCATGATCCAACGCAAAGGCAGGACCAATCGCTTGAGCATCTCATCACTGAGCGTGACCGTGAAACGACGCGTCGCGAATGTGATTAATTTAATCAGCACAAAAGCTAAGATGCCCGAGGTTAACAGGCCCACCAAAACACCGACCAACATACCGAGCCACTGCCATACCTTAATTCCCAACAATGCATATTCGACGAGGACAGGCGGCATAAACTGCTCGATAGCCCTCTCTTCCAGCTTTTCGGCGATACCTGGGATCTTTTCCATGAATTCTGCAGCAAACCGCCACACGCGCCGATCTTCTTCGCCCGACGGCGACCGTCGCAGCTCAATCGGCAACACCTCACCATCGACCGTAATCTTACCGATGACCTCTGCATCGGCCATCAATCCGTCCGTCAGCCGACCGTTGGGATCATCGGAAATCTGCGCTACATCAAGCTGCCCGCGCTTGTTCAGCACTTCCACCAATTGCCGGACCATCGACTTTTGTCGCTGCAGACTCATGCGCCGCGGAAATTCGACAAAAGGAATCGCCGCCTCAAGGTCGTCGCGCTTGATCACATCCATAAACTGCCGCATCATAAAGCGCGGCGACTCGGTACTCACAACCTTGGTCTCTTCCTGCGCAGGCTGAGCCCTTAAGGACGACGAAAAGGCGACCAAGACGACGATGAGGAACGCGGCTATCTGCTTGAGCTGTCTCATACTCACTGAACTCCTGCTGGCGGATACGCATCTCATATCCTTCGAGAGTTCATCTTAACATACTGATGAGTAAGAGGTACAAGCTCCTCTTCCGCACTCCCTAGAGCCCTGTTTTATCGATCCATCGTGAGCACTGAAAAAAATACTGACGCCTGCACGCCAAGATGCGGCGCGATAGGATGCAAACGCCGACGACTGATGGATCATCAGAGGGTTCTGCGGGTCGCAGACGATTATTTTTGCTGGATCTTGGTGGCAGTGCTTGGCCAAGGAAGTCCTGGCGCGGGCTAATTCTGCTTTGAGAAGGCGCCGACCCTCGCATCCAGACGATTAAATTTTCTACCCATGCTCGCACACCAGCTTTCGTCACTTGCAAGTTCATGGCGGTCTGCCTATCATTTTTAAAAGCACTCTATTTTGTACTGCATTTTTCCATCACCAGCGATTCGGAATACGTAGCTGCGCTGCGACCCGTGCCTCTTCTTCTACCTGTCACCTGATGGCCTACGTTCCCGGATGGCAAATGTTCTCGTGCAACAGGAGCCATGATCCATGTTCATCCCCCGAACAACCCTATTGAGGGCTGCTTTATCCGTCTTTGCATGCTTTTTTTGGGTAGCATGTGGGCGTCCATCAACTGCGGTCCCTGCCAGCGCTAACTCGCAAGAGGGGGCGGCGCGATCATTGGCGGCGACTCTCGGCCATCGGCAGGTTCTTGAGAAGATATTTTCTGCGGCATACGATTGCAGTGCCGGCCCCGAGGCAAGTCCGGGGCAATTGCGGCGCCTGACGCGAGCCGAATACAGTCGCAGCGCTCAGGATGCTCTTGGCCTGGCGTTGAGCTATGAGAAGGACTTGCCCCCTGACGAGGCTGTCTTTGGATTCAAGAACAATACCGGTCTCAACGTCGTCACGGTCGATCACGCGGTCGCCTATGCGCGAGCGGCACAAAAGATGGCCGAAGAATTTGTCGACACGTTATGGGTGCCAGCGCTTTCCTGCGGTCCCGATGGAGGCGAAAGTTGTGCCCGACAGTTTCTCGATCGTTATGGTCGCCGTCTCTGGCGCCGTCCTCTCACGGGTGAGGAGACGCAAAAGCTCCTGGCTATTTATCAGGCAGGAGCGGAGGTCGGCGGCAGGGCCGGAGCCCTTTTGATGCTGCGGGGTCTCCTTACAGCTCCCGCTTTTCTCTATCGATCGGAGTTAGGCCAGGGTGAAAAGCGCCAGCTCGATGCCTACCAGTGGGCCAGTTCTCTTTCTTACTTCTTTTGGTCTTCGGGGCCAGACGATGCGCTTCTCAATCGTGCCGCCGATGGCAGTTTGATGGCGGAAGATGGTTTTAAGTCTGAGATCGATCGTCTGCTCAGCAGTCCGAAGGCGCGCGATGGTCTCAAATCTTTTGCCGACAGTTGGACGGGATATACCCAAGTTTTGCAGGTCAGCAAGGATACGAATCGCTATCCGCTTTTTGATGGGGCCATGCGTCAGCGGCTGGCTCTGGAGACAGAGGACTTTTTTGATAGGATCATACGGCAGCAGGACGGGCGCTTTGCAGATTTGCTAGGCGCTGATTATACCTTTGGCGATGCGAGTCTTGCGGCCTTCTATGAAGCCCCCGTGGACAGGGGAACGCAGCGAATCGATCTCAGTAGCAAGCCGCGGCGCGGTATACTCGGGCACGGGAGCATATTGGCTTCGTTAGCCTATGCGGGCGAGACCAATCCGATTAAGAGGGGAAAATTTGTGCGGGAGCATCTTTTGTGCGAAGAGTTATTGCCTCCCCCACCGACGCTCAACATCCAGCCGCCGCCACCGAAGGAGGGGGCCAGCACGCGCGAACGATTTGCTGTGCATTCATCCTTGCCGGCTTGCAAGGGCTGTCATCTGCGTTTGGATGGAGCAGGTTTTGGCCTCGAAGATTTTGATGCGATAGGGCGTTACCGGACGACGGACGCAGGAAAGCCTGTCGATGCATCCGGCACTCTCTATGATCTAGACGGAACGAACCGGGCTTTTGCGGGAGGCAGGCAGATGAGCGAAGCTTTGATGCAGGCGGAGCGGTCTGAGCGATGCTTTGCTTTGCAGTGGTATCGGATGGCTCACGGCCGGGTAGAAAGTGAAGCTGACGTCTGTGCTGTGCGTCAGCTCGCAGAAGAGCTCAAGCGGGGATTAACGGTGCGCGAGTTGATGATCAAGGTCATCACGCAGTCTTCCTATCGCCAAAGGAGTTACTAAGATGAAGTGGACTCAGGAGCTTCTCTCGCGTCGTCATCTGATGAAGCGTTTTGGTCATGCTGCATTAGTTTTTCCATTTTTGAGGGTACTAGAGGAGGAGAGGCTCTTAGCGGCGACGCCAGCGTCGCGAGCCATATTCTGGTATTTTCCCGATGGCATTATCAAGCCTCTCTTTCATCCAGTCGGTGCTGCATCGGCCTTTCCCACCATCACAGCGCCCTTGATGCGGGTACGAGACGACATCACTTTGTTGCGGGGGGTTGAGTACAAAACGGAAGGGAGTCACGAGGGTGGGGCTGCCTATTGTTTAACGGGTTGTGGGCCGGGCAGTGGCGGAGTTTCTCTCGATACGTATTTGGGCGAAGTTTTTCAGGCGAGTTCGGCTTTGCCTGTCGTTCGTCTGGGGGTGGGAGCGAATTTTCAGCGAAACGGCGGAATTTCCTATATAGCACCCGGGATCCCATCGGTGATTGAGGATCATCCGCAGAGGGCTTTTTACAGTTTGTTTGGGGCGAGTCAGGAGCCGATCGATCCGGTGATCAAAGAGAAGATCATGCGAGGGGAGAAGAGCATTCTCGATTTAAGTATGGGTCAGTTACGCGACTTAAGTGGTCAGATTGGGGAACGCGAGCGTCAAAAGCTAGAGGTGCACATCGAGGCTTTACGCGAGCTAGAGCGACGCGTGCAAACGGCGGGACAGATCAGTAACGATCGCTTGTCGCAGTGTACAGAGTCGGTCGACATGCGGGGTTTGAGCTTTCCGGATCAGGATCATACGTATCCGTCGATGGAGCATCGCAACGAGAATTTCGGGGCGATCGGGTCGATCATCACGGATCTAGTGGTGCAGGCTTTAGCCTGTGGCCTGACCCGTGTCGCCCTGCTGCAGTGGTCGCATCCAGTGAGTCCCACTCAGTTCAGTCCTGCGGGATATCCAGATCTCGGAAGGGGTCATCATGATATTTCGCATTACGGGGGTGATGCGAGCAGTTCCTATGCACGTGAGTTCGTCAATTGTCAGAGTTGGTATATGAATCAGTTGGCTCAATTCATAGAGCAGTTAAAGTCGATAAAGATAGGCGATCAGAATCTTCTAGACCAAAGTGCTTTACTAGCTTTAACAGAAATAGGAGATTCCAATCTCCACGACTTCACCGACGTAGGACTCATCCTAGCGGGCAAGGCCGGAGGCCGCCTAAAAACCGGCCAGATCCAAGACGCAAAAGGCGCCAGTCACAACCAGGTCCTAGTAACCATCCTGCAGGCCATGGGTCAAAGCGCCGATACT
>CANJJY010000332.1 GCA_947474445.1 Oligoflexaceae bacterium | reverse complement strand
TGGAGGTTTCTCTGATCATCCTGCATGCGGATGCGAATCGAGTACTCCTCGCCGTTGTGGCGATAGACGGCCGGCGTCACGCCTTCGACTTGAGCGCGGAGCTCTCCCCCCACGGAATTGACTAGAACGCCGAGATTTTCCGCCTTGCTCTGATCGACGGCGATCTGCACCTCCGGCTTGCCCGGTCTAAAGTTGGTATCGACGTCTTTCAGCGCCGGATGCGCGTGTAAATGATCGCGGAGAGCGTAGGCGACCTCCTTGATCTCATCGATGTCCGAGCCGACGATATTGACGGTAAAAGGGCGAACGCCCGCAGCGACGATGTCGATGTCCTTGACGATGGGATTGGCGGTTTTAAAGCTCTTCAGCTTTTCCCGCAGAATATCCTTGAACTCTGAGGTCCCCATATTACGCTTCTGCCGCGGCACGAGGGCGACAAAGAATTCGGCCCAGTTGGGCTCCCCGTCACGGCCCACTGTCAATCCCGTGCGCTCGACCTCGGCGTAACTGCGCACGACAGTATCGACTTCTTTGGCCAGCTGGGCCATCGCGTCCAGACTGGTGCCGGGCGGCATATCGAGATCGATGGCGAACTCACCAAAGTCTTGAGGCGGTAGAAAAGTCTTCGGCACTTTGCCTATCAGCATGAGGCTCCCGACAAACAAGGCCAAGGCCCCCAAAACAAAGAGCCAAGGCAAGCGCAGCACCCACCTGAGGAGCCCAACGTAAAAATCTTCGGCTCGGTCCTGCAGCCACGAAAAGCCGCGCAGAAGCCCGCCGAGGGTGTAGTAGAACACGCCTTTTTTAGGGCTGTGATGCACCGCACCAGCGAGATAGGCCGACAGCATCGGCGCGATGGTCAAGGCATCGAACAGGGAAATGATCATCGCAAAGCAGATGGTCAGACCGAATTCCTTGAGAAACTGACCGACGATACCCTGGAGAAATCCGATCGGCCCGAAGACGGCGATAACCGCCAGCGTGGTGGCGATAACGGCGAGAGTCACTTCTTTGGTCCCTATTTCCGCGGCTTCTCGGGGCGATTTGCCCATTTCGATGTAGCGGAAAATATTCTCCCGCACGACGATCGCATCGTCGACGAGCAGGCCGACGGCAAGACTCAGAGCGAGAAGCGTCATCGTATTGATGGTGAATCCGCAGACCGCCATCAGGATGAAAGCACCGAGCAGGGAGTTCGGCAGCGCCAGTCCCGTAATGAAGGTGGAGCGGCCATTGCCGAGGAAGAAGTAAACCACCAGGATCGTCAGAGCGATCCCGATGAGGATCGCCTCCTGCACATCGTCGACGTTGGCCCGTATCATCTTTGAGCCATCGCGTATCATCGAGATCTTGAGTTTGCCTTCGTGCTTGTCGAGTTCGGACTGCAGAAGAGCGATGCGTTTGAAGACGTTGTCGGCGACCGCCACGGAGTTGGCTCCCGACTGTCTATAGACGTTGACAAAGAGCGCGCGGCGGCCGTTGGCGAAAGTCCGCGAGGTCTCGTCCTTCATGCTTTCTTTGACCTCGGCCACATCGCTGATGCGAATCGGGACTTCGTTGCCGAGAAAGTTGACCAGCGTCGCCCCGACTTCCTTGAGGCTGCGATATTCGCCCAAAGTACGAAACACCATGTCCTTGCCGTTTTCGGTAAATTTTCCGGCAGGGATATTCATCCCCGTCGAGCCGAGGCGCTGGGCGACGAGGCTCGCGGAGATTTCCCTCTGCTTGAGTTTATTGCGATCGAGCAGTACGTGAATCTCGCGCTTCCTTCCGCCGAGAAGTTCCACCAGACCGACGTCAGGGATCTGCTCAAAGCGGGGCCTAACAATGAAATCAGCCAAGTCGTAGAGATCGGTCGGCGCCAAATCCCCTTCAATCGCCACCGTCGCAACGGGCTGCTCACTGGGATCAAAGCGTCTAATAATGGGCTCTTCGATATCTTTAGGCAGGCGGCGTTTGGCGAGGGCCACCTTGTCCTTGACCTGCTGCTCGGCATACTTCACGTCCGTCTCGAGGGTGAATTCGACGATGACGATGCTCACTCCCTCGCGGCTCACCGAGCGCACCCATTTGTTGCCGGGTATCGCGCTGACCTGTTCTTCGATGACTTTGGAAACCAGCGTTTCCGTTTCTTTGGGACCGGCGCCTGGATAAGGCGTCATCACGCTGACGACGGGCAAACTGATCTTAGGGAAGAGATCGACGCCGAGGCGCTTGAAGGAGAGATAGCCGACCGTCAGCATCGCGGCGACGATACAGGTGATGAAGACCGGGCGTTTGATCGAGAGTTGAGCCAGATTCATACGGCATCTCCAAAGGTCTTGAGGCGCGACGCAATGGTCAGTATTTCGGCCTTGGCTCTGATCACCATCAGCTGAGCGTTCGCATAGTCCTGCTCAAAGAGCAGAATCTGATAGGTGGTACTCCGCCCTCTTTGATGTCTTTCCTTCTCGTAATCCAACTTGCTCTTCTGCGCCGCCTCGAGTTCTGTCGCGAGCTGGAGCCTTGCCTTCGCATCGATCAGTTGTCTTTGCAGCTCATCCCATTCCTGTTGGGCAGTCAGTTCTTTTTGCTCGCGATCAAATCGCGTCGCGTCGCTGGCCTTCACCAAGCCCTGGCGTTCGCGTTTGATCACGTCTTGATCGAGCGGCGTCGAGAACTTGAGGCCAACGACGAGGGTCGGTCGTTGGCTAGAAAAAGCCCCGGTCGCCGCATCGCCCCAATCTTCTTTCTGATCGGAGTTGAGCGCCACCGTACCGAAGACGTCGAGCTGCGGCGTATAGCGTTCGCGCTGCTGCTCGATCTCGATCGCCGCGACCTTTTCCGATTGCTTGGCGATCTCCACATCGAGGCGCTTGACGGCGCCTTTGGCGCTGATCGTTTCGTTGAGCACGCGGGTGCTGAGCGGCTGAAGGTCGCGGTCAAAGCCTTCACCCGGCACAGCGCGCATCGCATTGAGGGTTCTTTGTTTGCTGGTCCTATCGACGATGGCGAGCTGCAATTCGATGCGACGCGCCTTGACGCCGGCCTCGGCTTGAAGCAAATCGGCGCGGTCGGCGAGAGACATCCGCACTCGTCCCCCTATCCAGTCACGGATGCGCTCAAATCTTTGCAGCGTGTCCTCTTGCATCCTGACGGCTTCCTGCGCGAGGGCCAATTGCCAATAGACGGCTTCCGCCTGGGCTAGAAGACTCCGCACCTTGAAAGATTCGCCCAGTTTTTGTTGACTGAGCCGCGTCTGCAGCAAGGTTTCCGTCGACGTGTAATCGCGGCCTGCCCGATTCTTCCAGAGGGGTTGAATGAGATCAAAACGGGTCTGGGCCTCTTTGTAAGCGAGGTCCTTGCCAAAAGCGTTCAAGGGGTTATCGACGCCGGGTGCGAGGGGCGGGAGACCGAGCGGTTCGCGATCGACATCGATATCGGCCACCTGGTAGGTGACCTGACTTTGCAAACCAAAGCTCCACAGCTTTTGAACGCCAAAACTAAGGGCCAAAGATTCGGTCTTTTTCCCCGCGAGAGGATTGGCCTGCGGCTTGGCATCGAGACTCCGGGTGAGTTGGCTGAAAAACTGAGGGGTAAACATGAGGTCTGTGTTCTGAGCCCGCAGCTGGGTCGACTCGATGGTCGCTGCGGCGGCATGGAGCGTAGGGTTGCCTTGTTTCACTTCTTGTAAATATTCGTCCAGACTTAAGGTTCGTCCGAACGCAGTCGACGCCATGCATCCTAACACGCCCATCCAGACCCAAGGTTTCGTCTTCCGCCGCATAAGCCCTCTTCTTCTTTCCCATGCAATGCCAAGGAGCTGCTGCTGTGCCCTGCGTGACATTCCCATTCCAACGTGGAGCTCATTCTAATGAATAAGCGCTAGCTGCTGAAGCGTTCTTTTCAAATCCTCGCGAATAAAAAAGAACTTCTTTCTTCTACGGCAGAAAGCGCTTAAGACTTGAGGGTTTTGCACGCCGGGCGCTAACGCTTGGAGAGGCGAGTGAAACGAGCGGCCTCGAGACAAATGAACTCTGGCGCGTTTTCGAGGATTTTCTTAGGATGACCAATTTTTAAAAGGAGCCATCGTCATGGAGCACAGCCCCGGTTTTCTCGCTTTGGTCCTCGCCGCAAAAAAAGAAGTGAAGGAGCTGCCGATCAAGGAGCTGCCGCGGCACATGGCAGCCGGCGCGACTCTGATCGATGTCCGCGAAGCATCCGAATGGGCCCAAGGCCATCTGCCCGGCGCTGAACATCTCGCCAAAGGAATTATCGAACGCGATATCGAGCAGCGTCATCCCGATCTGGGAGCGCCGCTCATTCTCTATTGTGGCGGTGGTTTTCGTTCGATCCTCGCCGCTCAAAATCTACAGAAAATGGGCTATCGCCAGGTTCTCAGTCTCGAAGGGGGCTTTCGCGCTTGGGCTGAGCAGAAAATGCCTATCGTTGGCGTTCCTAAAGAATGAGGATGAGGTCTCCCGGCGTCCTCTTTCTGGCTTGAAAAGAGAGGGAAATTTAACTTTCTAGCGGCAAGTGCCACAGTTATGAGGAAACTCCCCGTCCCCTTCCAAATATAAACCCAGAGATACGGGATGTTACAGGGGTGGTCTCGAACTTGCTTGGAAGAGAGTAAAAGCGACTCGCCTGCGCTCGCCCGCGCAGGGGATGCGCCCGATGAGGAGTCCTTATGCAAACCACATCGATCAAAACCTTCCGTCGTCCGATCGTGGTCGGTCTTCTTCTGCAAGGCGATGAAGAAGCATTCTTAAAATCGTGTTCGACCCTCGCCGAGCGTTTGGAAGCGCCGCTTGAGCTCGTGCATGTTCTGGAAATGCCGCAGACCGGCTGGGCTGCTCCAGATTTCATCGTCAATCCTTTCTTTGGCTACGAGCGCGCTCTCAACGAGATGGATGAAACCCTTGCACGGCAAAAGCTCGAGGCGATCGCGCAGCGTCTCTCCACCCGTCATCCAGTCAGAGT
>CANJJY010000331.1 GCA_947474445.1 Oligoflexaceae bacterium | reverse complement strand
GGGTCGCTTGGTCAGACTGTAGCCCGCCGTCTCTCCGGGCAGGATAGCTCCATCGGCTAGAGTGTATTTATTTTTATAGCCGCGCGGCGTCACCATCCGTCCTTCGTAGCGATAGGTCTGGGTCGAGCCGACGATGACGGTCGTCAGCATTCCTATATCGTAATCGAGCATCTCGCTCAGTTGGGTGTGGACGATATTCTGCCGAAAGCGATAGGCACTCTTGACGAGAGCCACCGGAGTTTCAGGCAACCTATGTTCGAGTAGAATTTCGCGCGCGCGTTGAATCTGCCTTTGCCGACGCCCACTGGCTGGGTTGTAAAAGGCGATCACAAAATCGGATGCGGCCGCGGCGACGATACGTTTTTCGATCACCTCCCATGGCGTCAGGAGATCGGAGAGAGAAATCATGCAGGAATCGTGACCCAAGGGCGCGCCGACCAGCGAGGCGCATGAGTTGAGCGCCGTGATGCCAGGAATCATTTCGACGTCGGGCGACTCACCCTCTTTCCAATTCATTTCACGTAGCACTTCAAAGATGAGACAGCCCATGCCGTAAACACCGGAATCGCCCGAGGAAATGACGGCCACTTTGCGACCATCTTTCGCCGCTTGGACGGCGGCGCGGGCGCGACTGATCTCTTCAGTCATGCCGGTACGCACCTTATCTTTGCCCTTGATGAGCTTGCGCACGAGCGTCATATACGTCTGATAGCCGACGACCAGTTCGGCTTCTTCCAGCGCGCGGGTGGCGCGCGGCGCGATCAAATCATGGGCGCCCGGTCCGATGCCGACGATCCACAGTTTACCTTTGGCTTTTTCTTCCGTCATCTTTTCTACTTCCTTAATCCCACGTTCACTGCGCCCGCTCGGGGTAACTGCGGCGCGCGATGGCGACCGTCATCGCTTGCGGCGTCTCGCTTTCCCGATACTTCTGTTTGACCACGAGCAGCTCCTCCGCTGCCGCAGCGATGAGGCAGGCGGCTTCAGACACCGAACGGGTACCGGTAAAGCCTTTCACGCGTTCCGACGGCGAGACGATCCCGCGTGCGGCATCGAGTTCGGCAGCTGGATAAACTTTAAAACTCCATCGATGCTTGGCGCAGAGAGCGATCAGACCTTCTTCATCGGCTTTGAGATCGATGCTGGCAATGCCGGCGATCGACTTCCACGACAGCTGAAACTCATCGAGAGTGGCTTGAATGCCGCGCTCGAGGACATCCATCGGGATCCCTCGGTCACAACCGATTCCGAGCACCAGACTTTTCGGGCGGTAGATGATCGTTTTTTTGTAAGCATCGGGATGGATGCGCGCGATGTCGCGATCTGAAACGACGAGCAACATCTCCCAAGCGGATAGATCGATGCCTTCCCAATCGCGACGGTAATGGACGCCCGGTGGCCAGGCCCGATCGAGAGGCCAAAAGTTAGGTTCACCTGTCTCTTGAACGATGAGGACCGGCCGTTCGTTGACGACAGCTGCACAGCCGAGCGTCACGAGACGATCGTGATCGTCGAGCGTCCAACCCACGGCGCGGCCGAGTATATCGACCGTTAAAGTTCCTTGAACATCGGAAGCCGTCGTAATCACAGCCTGAGCCCCTAGGACACTCGCCACGCGATCGGTCCATTCGTTCCCGCGGCCGACGTGACCTGACAAGAGAGCGATTGCAAAACGGCCCACATCATCGACGCAGACCACGGCTGGATCGACCTTTTTATCGACGAGGAAAGGCGCCACCATCCGCACTACAGCACCGACGCTGATCACAAAAATATGGCAATCGTAGTGGGTGAATTCCGCAGTCAACAGTGGGGTCAAAGGCAAGGCGCAGCGGATAATGTCGCTGGCACCTTCCGGTGCAACCTTCGCCGATACGTAGAGATCCGCTTCTGGCCAAGCGTCTTTCAGTTTCCGCCCGTGCTTATAGCCGTGCTTGGTAATGACGTAGATAGCGCAGGGCTTCCGCGGTCTGGCGGACGGCACGGCACTGACGCTTTTACCTTCCGTTTCATCTTTCAAAGTAAAGCTCCTAGGCTGACCGGCTCTTTGCTAACATGATGGCCACGCAGAACTCCGTTGCGCCGCTTTTTTGATACGACCACCATAGAAAAGTAGATGCAGCGATTGCCGCGCAACTCCCTGAGATCCCGTACGATGCGTTGCTCACTCGTCGTCGCCCGCTCGACGTAGTAGGCGCAATCGAGCAGATCCTCTTCTTCCAGCAAATCGACGACGGTTTCCATCACCGACGCGACCTTCATGAGCACGATAGAATCAAAGGACCTGAGAATAGAACGAAGCTCCTCCGTTCCATAGCTCGCCGGTATCACGGCCAAGCGCTCTTGCCCATCGACGAGGGGAACGCCGGCGACCATGGGAACGGCGGCGATCGAAGTAACGCCAGGCACGACTTCGATGACAAGCTCAGGGTATTTCGCCTTGAGCGATTCGTAGACGTAGATGAAAGTTGAATAGATGAAAGGATCACCTTGGGTCACAAAACCGACGTCGCGTCCTGCCTCGAGCTCGGTCTCAATCGCGAGAAAAGCCTTAGCCCATGCCGGCACGAGGATATCAGGGTCCTTGGTCATGGGAAATTCGAGGTAAAGGTGCTTCTGCTCGCCATCGGTGCGCAGATGCGGTTCAATGATGCGGAAAGCGAGCGAGGGGGAATAGGCATTAGGGCGGGGAACCGCCAAAACAGGAAGCCGGCGCAAAAGTTCATAGGCGCGCAGAGTCACCAGATCGGGTGCACCTGGTCCCACGCCGATGCCATAGAGTTTACCGAGAGACATGGGTGGACTCCTCGCCTTTTTGGGCGCTGAAAATATGAATAGGATTCAAGGATTCATAGCGATGATACTTGCCGGCTAAGGGCACGCTGCGTGCTATCTGCACCAGCTGCGTGTCATAAGCGAGGCCGAGTTCACTGAAACTCTGTATCGCCCCGCTGACGTTTTCTAGAGTGATGGCGTTGACGACGAGACAGCCGCCCGGCCGCAGCTTTTCCCAAGCCAAAGAGATAATGCGATCAAGCTGCCCTTTGCTGCCGCCGACAAACACAGCGTCAGGCGCTTCGAGATCAGTGAGTGCATCAGGTGCGAGACCGGCGATGAGACGAACATTGTCCGCTCCGAACTGTTTGATATTAGCAGCACAAATCTCGACGCCTTCTGGATCACATTCGATCGCGTAGACGCGACCTTCCGTCGCCAGGCGCGCCGCCTCTATCGATACCGCTCCCGATCCGGCGCCTATATCCCAGACCACACTGCTCGGATGAATCTGCAATGCCGCGAGGGATAAGAGGCGAATTTCTCGTTTGGTGATCAAACCGAGTTTGGGCATGCGACGAGCAAAATCTTCTTCTTTAGCAAAGGGCAATCGACTCGGCGCGCGCCAGGTATCAGGCCGGATGAGAATCAGCACATTGAGGTCATCGATGCCAGAGAGTTCACCCAGCGCGTCTAAGGTCAGGTGACTCACGCGTTCCTCGGCCGCTCCCAATCGTTCACATAGGATCGCTTGCCAGTCGCTATCGTTGTGTTCGAGGAGATGCCTAGCGATGCGAACCGGGCTGTTCTCTGGATCAGTTAAGAGGGCTGCTTTACGGCAATGCCGCAGTCGATTCACCAAACCTTCTATCGAGCGTCCGTGCACCGAGAGCAGCTGCGCGTCGGCCCAAGCTATTTTTGCGGCCGCAAAAGCCAGCTGAATGGAAGACAGATGCGGTAGAAAACTGACGTGGGCCGCATCGAATATCTTGACCGCGAGACTGCCCACTCCATAAAAGAGGGGGTCACCCGAGGCGAGGATACAGATATGATGCTCACCACTCGCTGGCACCAGCTCTTCTAGAGTGGCTTTGACCTTAGCCCCGAGCTCGACGCGTCGTCCGCTAAAATCGGGAAAGAAAGCCAGCGTTCGCGGTGCGCCGACCAGTATCTGGGCGCGCGCGATAGCATTATAAGCCCGCGCTGAGAGCCCGAGACATCCGTCTTCGCCTATGCCGATGATGGTCACTGCCGTTTGTTTCATGCGCGCACCGCCAGCATCATGATGGCGTGAATGATCGCGACCGCGATGGTACTACCACCCTTGCGGCCGCGCGTGACGATCGCCGGCAGATCGCTTTGGAGCAGCGCATCCTTTGATTCTTCGGCCGACACAAAGCCGACAGGCACGCCAATGACCAAAGCAGGCCTGACCTTTTCTTCGTCATACAGCCGCAGAATCTCGAGCAAAGCCGTCGGAGCGTTGCCAACCGCTACGATGGAATCTTGAAGCAGACCGAGAGAATGAGCCTTGCGGATCGATTCGATCGCGCGGGTGCTGTTGTTTTCCTTAGCGCGCGCGATCACATCCTCATCGGAAATATGACTGTAAGTCTTGCATCCAAAGTGAGCAAGACGCTCTTCGTTCAATCCCACCTGAATCATTTTCACATCAAGGATAAAAGGGCAGCCTCCCTTGAGAGCGCGGATGCCCGCTGCGATCGCTTGGTTTTGCAAGACCGTCAGATCCTTGAATTCAAAGTCCGCGGTCGCGTGAATCACGCGACGCACGACTTGCCATGCATCGGCATCGAACCCATGAAATCCTGCTTCGAGATCGATGATGCCAAAACTATCTTCTTCGATCCGGCGACCGCGCTCGGTCATCTGCCGCATATCATTCATGAGCCTACTCCGTATGAGGGGGAATATGAGAGCCGAGCACAGTGCCGCTGAAATCAACCATCGTCACGCACATCTCCAGCGGTTCACGGGCAAATTTTTCGCAGACTTTTTTGGCCTGTAGACAGATCAGATGCGGCATCTGCATGAGACCATGCTGTTGACAGATTTCGAGGACGTGTCGCGCGGTGTTGGCGCCCAGGATTTCTTGAATCTGCGCTTCGGGCGTTCCGATTTCACGCGCCAGGCGGGCGAGAAGTTCCATGTTCACTTCTGAGGCTGAGGCATGCGTCATCATTCTGCCATCG
>CANJJY010000330.1 GCA_947474445.1 Oligoflexaceae bacterium | reverse complement strand
CATGGTCAGTCAAACCTTCAACAAACCATTCGAGAAAGACGCCTTCATCGGGGTGGAAGAGGCGATCCCCGACCAGATGATGCCCAGCGTGGGCGGCGTGAATACGGATTTGATTGGTTCGACCCGTTTTAGGGTGAGCTTTTAAGAGAACGCGCGAGCCTTTCTGTTCCAATACCTCAAAATCGGTTCGCGAGGGCTGCCCTCCGGGAACCACCCATTTTTTAATTCTGATTTCACTCGAGGTCAGGTCGCCGATGGGACCGTCAGCGATCCATTGATTTTCGAGACAGGGGCCATGAGCAATCGCAAGATATTCCTTGGCCAGAGTTCGACGGGCGAGCGAGGCAGACAATTCCTTTCTCACCTCATAGGTCGCCCCACACAAAACAATACCTGATGTCTCCCGATCGAGGCGGTGGACGGCTGACCATTCGGGCCCACATTCGGTCTTCAAGAGTTCGGCGAAGGTATTTTTGCGGTAGAGTCCGTTTTCGTGCATGGGCAAAGGGGCCGGCTTAAATACAGCCATAATAGCACCCATCCGCCAGATCGGATAAATCCCTCGATCGACTTCCGGCTCAATGCTGACCGGATAATAAAAGTCGAGTCGCTGTCCTTCGCGCAAGCGATAGGCCACGCCCACAGCCTGCCCATCCAACCTTAACTGACCGTCCCGCAAGCGCTTTTGCCATGCGGCCCGCGATAGAAAAGGGAAGAATTTGGCAAGATAAGCATCGACGCGAAGACCTGACCACTCGGGGGGAATGGCTCGTCCGAGGGATCGGTATTCGCCCTCAAGCTCTGGATTTTCAACTGGACTTTTGTGCATTTGGCTTTACATTGAAGCATCTGTTTTTCTAACGATTTCGCCGAGGAAGCTGATAGCATAATATGGAAGCAAAGGGAATAAAAGTCATCAGCAGCAATCGCAAAGCCTACCATGAATATCAAATCAGCGATAAATGGGAAGCAGGCATCGACCTGCGTGGAACGGAAGTCAAAGCGCTGCGCGATGGGCGCGTGAACCTCACGGACGGTTGGGTCGATATCACCGACACCGACGAAGCTATCTTGCAGGAAGTTCACATCGGACACTATTCCCACGGCAACATCATGAATCATGCCGAGCGTCGTCCGCGCCGCTTACTCTTGCATCGAGCCGAAATTGGCAAACTAGCACGCGCTGTCCAGGAAAAGGGCTACAGCATCATCCCTTTGAGCATCTACTTCAAAGGCCAGTATATCAAGATTGAAATTGGCCTCGGTAAAGGCAAAAAGCACTACGATAAGCGCGATTCGGCTAAGGAGAAAGATGCCAAGAGAGAGATTTCACGCGTCATGAAAAACCAAAGATGATCTGGCTCGCTCTATCAATTTATAATAATATCTCTCCACTCACCTTTCTCAAGATCACCTATTTTGATGCTTTGAACGACATCGTCGCTCAATCCACGGCTCAGGATCAAAAGCTTACTGGAGCGAGGAAGAATTCCAATCTGACTGAAATATTGCCCTTTGTCGGCGGTGATTACCTTTTCAACTTCAGGCTTGGAGAGCGAGTAGGTAATCACCTGACGCTTTTCTCTCTTGTCTTGGTTCTTAGCGGGAAAAACCATGATCGTTCCTGTTGCAAAATCGAGCAGAGTGCCAGACTCTTCGAAGCTCCACTTTTCAGGCAACTGAAATTCGTAGTTTTTGAAGAGATCTCCTGACCATCCTTTGACCAATTTCAGCTGCAGAACGCGAGGATCATCTCCTGGATTGATGACGGCAAAGAGCTCATTTTGCTGGACGAGTCGCATCCCCTTTTTAAGTTTTAGGACGGCCTTTGGCATGCTCTCGTGCTCTTCGAACCGCTGGAGTTCAGCCAGTTCGGGTGAAAATCCGTAGAGAATAGGGGGATTAAGCTTGATAAAGAGAGGAATCACCTGGGAAGGGAAATTACCCACAGAACGCTTCTGAAATGACTGTACATCGAGGCTCTTAATCGTCCGTTGATCGAGATCGGCTACTTGCACCCCTTGATCGCTGGGCACGATTTTATAGCGCGCGGAAGGAAATGACTTGATGATTTTCTGTTCCCCGACCCACTTCAGCCCAATTCCCGCGGAGACGCCTTCACCACAACCTTGCTTAAAATCGAAAACGCTGATGGCGGCAAAGGGTTCACCGTGCCCGACTAGCGCCGATGCTTCATTCGCACGTAGAGACACGATGCGCTTGTATTTATTGGTCGTAACGTCAACTTCATAAAGGAAGGCTTTGCTCGAAGCGCTAGTTTCCGATTTCTCCCGGCTGACGAAATAGGCCTTACCATTCTCGCCACTCAGAAGCAAATCGCTGGTAAAAGGGGCTGCATGATAGCTCAAACATTCGATGGTCTCTCCCTTGGAGAGAGGTTGAATCAGCTTTTTATTAGAAGCGTCCGAATTACCTCGAGGCAGTGCACCATCGCTGGATTCCGCAAAAGCGGACGTCACATGAAATCCCAGCAAGAAAATGGCAACTGCACTTTTTTTCATGTCTCCAGCACTCCTTGGCGGCCTAAGTCTTCGGGGAGAATACGTTTTATGATGCGATAGATTTCTTTAGCTGGGGGCGCTGCGGGATCCCTCGGATATTTAGGAAAAAGCAGCCAACCATCAGCTTTCGCTCTTATATCCTTGCGGTCGGCAGTAAAGCCTAGATGATCTCCCACTTTCAAAACCTGAAAATTGACGAGGCCCTCACGCAGAGTCATCCCTGCCTCGTAGGCTACCACTGATTTCCAGGTATAGAGAGCTCCCTCAGCCCGCTCTAAGCTGGTCTTGGCATTGCCCTTCACAAACCCTAAAACATATTGTACCGCGCTGAGTGCGACTTGTAAGCCAACTCCCGCATGATAGGCATCAAATCGCTTTTGCCCGAGTTCTAGGGTAATACCTATGCCGCCGCGATAGTTCACATATTCGTCGCTACACATTCCATCGTGAGAAAAAGGTCGGCCCCAGTGGGTAACAATAGGAATTTGCTGATGGAGTGCAGCCGCGAATTGGTAGGAGCTCGGCGCATAGGGGAAGATGAAGAAGGGAGAAAGCGTCGGTTCAATCGTTTGATGGAAATCCAGAAAAAACAAACTCTCTTCGAGCAAGGGCTCGAGGGCATGAGCTCGCTTCTGCTCCATGGAAGCCTGGCTTTTCTGGCCAAATGATCGATTTAAATCACTTTCTAGATAGCGCCGATCGGCTCGTGCCGCCTCAGGATTGCCCAGTATGAAACCCAAAGGCAAGGGACAGCTCACGACTCCGCTTCCAAGTAGCTCGAGGAGGGCGAGCAGTACTTCAATGCCCCCGACTTCATTGCCATGCGTAATCGCCTGAAATGAGAGGGCCACCGCCTTTGCTCGAGCGCTCAGCCCCTCGTCTTCTCGAGGAGGATGCCACACGTAGGCATACTGGGCCTTTTTTTCCATCCGCCCGATTCGGCCCTGCCAGTGCTCGCAGGTCGATTGAAAACGCTGTAAAATAGCATCGATCTCGTAACTCATAATGTCCGCCTCACCGCAGATGAGCCCTAGGCTCCCTATCTGTTTGTGCTGAGAGGTTACACGAGAGAGTGGATCTAAAAGAAGGATTTTTCGACTTTGGTCACGAGGCGGACTTGCCTTTCTTGGCCAGTTGCTCAGTGATCTGTTCTCGGGTTTTGAGAGCCTTATCGAAGGACTTATTGAGTTCCAGGCATTTTCCTATGTAGTCCATCGCGATTTCATAGTGGCCTCGCGTTTTGTAGCTCAGGTGTGCCATCGCGATGTTATAAAGTATGCGGTAATTTTCCTTATACTTTGGAAAGAAAAGGAGCGCTCTTTCATACTCCATAATGGCGCCCTCGACATTGCCCGCCTTGGCCAGGGCAACTCCCTTATTGTTGTAGTGGCGAACCACTTCGAGAGGGCCCGTCGTATCTTTGCACAGATTAACCGCATGCTGGTCGAAGCCGTATTCCTGCAATTTTGCAAAAAGATCGAATTTTATTTCGGGTTGATCCGGATGGTATTTGATGACTTCCTTCATTTTTTCGATCGACAGATCCGGGTGATTAGTCTTCAGATAGGCGATCGCCATTTCATTGATGCGCTGGATATTTTGGGGGGCCTGTTTATCAGCCAGCTCCATGTACTTCAAAGCTTCTTGATTCCGGCCGAGTTTGAGAAGCAGGCGACCCTTGTGATTAACTGCACTTAAATTGTCAGGTTTCGAGGTCAGCATTCCATCGACGACATCGAGGGCCTTGTCCCACTTCAATTGCGCCTCGTGAACTTCCCTCAGGAGATCCTGTCCTCGTGGACCCAATTCTTTCATATTGCTTTTGACCAAATCGATCGCTGCAGCCACGGTCTCAGGGCGGGACGCGAGCTGCATGACTCTCCCCGCAATTTCACCGTATTTAAGCCGGCGCCCGCGAGTTTGCATCGCACGCGCTAGAATGGGGAGCAACTGTATAGGATTGACCGGTTTGTAGAGGAGTTCGAGATCTTCCAATTCATCGATGAGCTTTTTTTCGCGCATGTTGTCGCTGGCCCTGTTGCCCGACAGGAGAACAAAGGCCGTATTCCGCTTGTCTGGATTTTCATGTTGACGCCATCGCTGGATAAGGACTAGGCCGGGCAATTCTTCGAAAGCCAGCTCTATCAAGACTACGGGATATATGTTTTGTTGGAATAGGTAGAGACCTGTACTGAGGTCAGCCGCTAAATCGACTTTGACATTCTGCTTCTCTAAGGGAGCTTTCATCCCTTGTCCAACAGATCTATCGGCATCGATAATCAAAATTTTCGTGGGAAGAGTACTATCGCTCACGAGTCCGCTCCCAATTTTCGTCGCCAACTGACCATATGCTGGTGTATCACCAAAAGTGACAGCGAGAGTAATTTGATAGATCTCACTCAGCTTTTCAGATGAATGGGCAGGGAGACCTACAGACTACACTCACACAAAACGGATATAGCGAGTGTATCACAGTTGAAGCCT
>CANJJY010000329.1 GCA_947474445.1 Oligoflexaceae bacterium | reverse complement strand
GCATTTGATCGAAGACTTTCTAGGGTGGTTGGCCGTTCTGATCGGTGCGGTCTTTATTTATTTTTATCAGATTGCATGGCTTGATCCCTTGCTCGCGGTGTTTATCGCGCTCTTTGTGCAGTGGAACGTTATCAAAAATCTCAAGGATCCCTTGCGCATCATCATGCAATCGGTTCCCGGAAGTATGGATCTACGGGCCATTAAAACCGAAATCGAAGCGGTGCCGGGAGTGGATCATATAGTCGAACTTCATGCTTGGAGTTTAGACGGCGTTCAGCACGTGTTGACGACCCATCTCCATGTCGATGATCATGTGGTTTTTTCTGATCTCAAAAAACAGGTGCGAGACATCGTCCGGAGCAAGGGTTTTCGTTTCGTCACAATTGAAGTCGGTCATCACCATGACGAACCGCATGGCGAAGATCTTGAGAGCGTCGAAGAAACGACCTGCGACCACGATCATGGCCATCATCACGCCGATGGTCACCACCATGATCATAAGAACAGTTAAAACAAGGCCTGCGCTGCGCTTTCAATCCAAAGGCGATCCTCTGTTTCACCATCGGCCGAATGCAGGGTAATCATCAACGCTCTGCCCCTTGCTTGATCCTGTTCATGCCACACAAAAAAATGACTGTAGCGTCCATCCGCTTCGAGCGACATGCTATGCCGCGTTTCGTTAAAGAGGACGTAGGGACAGTGAACGACCTCTTCAATGCGAACAACCGTCTGGAGATCATTGCGTTCGACTCGAACGTGACCATCGCAGCGAGGTAAGGGTAGGATTTCAGCGGCAGCTGAGGTGCTGATCAGAAAGAGGCCTAGTAATAGACACTTTGACATTGTTTTTCCCCCTCTTGAGTCATTCTCAGAAAAGATCTAGCAAGAAGTGAGCCTAAGGCTGCTGCGGTGAAAGCATCTGAAAGGGAGGCAGGGGGGGCTTTGTGTGTCAAAAACGTGTGTAGGTAGGATCATGCAGTGTCTGTCGAAGAGTCCGATTATGCGACCTTGCTGCTCTTCTTTTCTTCAGAGCGCGTGATGGCCTGAAGGATTTTGGTATGCTGGAGGAGAGTGTCGATTAACTTCTTTTGAACTTTTAGATTGATGTCTTTAGCCGTCTTGGTCACGGTCACCGAATCGTCGACATCGAGGAGCATGGCTGCGAACTCAGGCCACTTCTCCGTGCGAAAGCCTTTGGTCTTGGCATCATCCATCAAGTTTTTAAGATCGATGGCGAAGGTGTCATAGGCAGTAGCTTTTGCTGCCTTAGCCAGAGTGTCAACAATATCGGCAAACTCCTGAGGCAAATATTTGATCGCGGCATTGCGTTTGCGAAGGCGCGAAACGAAGAGGATAAATCGTTCCAAATCGCCGCGATTCAAAATGGTCAGAACATCTTTTTTGTAACTATTCTTGCCCGTCGCGATCAAACCACCTCCCACTATGGCGTCGATGACGGTCGAAACTTTGGGTCTATCCATGTTGAGAACCATGGCGACTTCGTTCTCAGCGGATTCACGCTCGAGGATCCAGCTCTTGAGTTCTTTGACGCCACTTTTGTACCAGAGTAAGTGGAGAATGTGCAGGATCTTCGTCAGTTCTTCGAGAGGATTAAAATTGCCCTTGTACTTTGCTTCCAGCTCTTGCAGTCGCTCGTTGGTGTCGCGAAGTCGGGCCGATAGAGTGGCCATAAGAGTCACAAACCACTTTGGGATCTGCTGCAGAATCTTTGTAAAATCTTCGATCGTGATCTGAGTGAGTTCGACGTCATCGATCGCTCGCGCGGAAGCTGAGCGCGGCTTCTTGTCGAAGAGCGACATCTCGCCCAACATACCCCCGGCTCCGACAGTTGCCAAAGGTATTTCAGTTCCGGCCTTATCCAGGTAAACCAAAATCTGACCTTTGCGAATCACATACATTCCGTTCGACTGTTCGCCGACTCGGAAGAGCAATTCGCCCGGTTTTAGGATTTTGTTCTTACCTGACAACTTGAAACCTCTTTCTGTTGAACGAGTTCCTCTCAGACCTTGGTCAAGACGAGACGGTACAGAGGTTTATCGGGCAATTGAGGAATTACTTGAATGGAGCCCTTTGGTTAGGAGGGCTTTTTAGAGGGGAGAAGACGTTTGATGGAAAGCTAAAATTCGTAATCGACGGCAATGATTTGCTCGAGGTTAGGCTTGATCCATTCGCCCGCAACGCGTTGGTGTTCAGGGTGGATCTGATAGGCATCGAGGCCTGCCCGATCACGGAAACGAACGACGAGACCCAACTCATATCCTTGGTTGCGCTCAGAAAAGTTATACCCGACCGACAGATCCACAACGCTTGGGACAATGCCTTTAAGAGCGCGCAGTTCGCTGACAATACGATCCTGAATCGCACCCTGCGAAGCGGCCTTAAATCGGAAAAGGACGATATGTTCAATCATGCTCAATCTCCTAGACGGTAATTCTTGCCCTTCCGCCTCATCCTATAGCGGAAATACAATGATAAGGAAACCTCTTTGCCTGCTCCGGGCGGAGAAAGACGCTTGTTGATGAGGCATGTATGCGTCGATCACTACAGGTTTTTTGCAGCACACTGGCCCTCGGCCTGGCTTTCCTTCCGCTGCTCGTCTATTCAGGGCCCTCGTGCCCTGATATTCAGCGTGAATTGAGTGAAAGGGTCAAGGCTTTCGTCAGCATGCATCTCATGGATGCGTCACCCTCGGTAAAAATTGCCCAGCCCTGCGGTGTTCCTATCGTTCCGGATGCCATGTGGTTTTTTTATCGAAAGCTCGGCTATCATCTCGGAATCCAGGACACGCAACCTCTCAGTTGGAGTGATCTGCGGCTCCGGTCCACCCAAGCTTTGCTCCAGCACCCTGACCTGGGCATCGCCACCTGGGATGTCCGTTTGAATGCGCAGATTGAAAAGGAGAGACGTCTCAAGGTCGAAGATATGCTCGGTCGCTATCTCAAAGTGAATGGTCGTTCCTCACAGATAGAATTCAAACGCGGTCGCGTGAAGTCTAAGCTGACGGCTGCTCTTCCCCTTCCGACTCCTGCGGTGGATGGTGGCCAGGAAAATTTCATCCTGACAGAAGCCCCTAGCCCTGTCGCGCCGGGCAAAATGCCGATACTTGCCAGTAGTTTCGACCGGCTCTCGACGGTGGATCAGCTATTAGTAGTCAAAGGTGATGACGATTTTGCTGTGCCCCTGCTCGAAGATACCTTTGCTGAAGTGAGAATGGAAAAAGTCCTCCCTTTGCCAGCGCTGGGAGAGAAGACGGCCATGGCCTCAGCGCATACGGAGGCGCGCCCTGGACTCCAGCTCTGGGACAAGGACGAAGTACAGAAATTTATGAGCGCATGGCGAACGCCTTTTCGCTGGATCCTGACCCTTTGCCTCTTGGTTTTTTCCTTTGCTTTACTGCAACCGCTTTGGAGTATGCTGCTGAAGGCTTTCGAAACCGAACGGCAGCCCATCCGCGTTCCCGGTGATAAAAGTGGCGCTTTTCGCGGCAGCGAGGCTCTCTTTCTTCCCTTCTTTATTGAAGATTGGCGCGAGCGTTGCAGCGAGATTCTATCTGATTGGTCGGCTTCACCGACCCGTCTCGAAAAAATTCGTTCGTGGATTGAAAAGGACAAGGAAGCTACCTATTGGGCTCTGATTCACGGCACGGCTGGAATGCGCGAGGCACTGATCGAAGCGATAGGAGCCGAGCAGATCATGGCTCTCGAGGAGTTCACCCAACAGCAGGATCAGATTGCGCCGATCCAAGAAATACGGGCCCTCGTTCGCTTTATGCTGCTTCTCGCTCGCGAGGGAGAAAGCACAGTCAAGCAGAATTGGGGGAATCGTCCTTTGTTCATTTCTCTTCTCACGGCCCATGATTGGCTGCAGCTGGCTTCGCACCTTTCACGCAGTCGGCGCCGGTGGCTCGCTGTTCGCTTGGGAGAGAACCATGCGGCTGCTTTGCGACTGCGGAATGAGCCTCATTTTGATTGGGCTTTGACAGCTCCTTCGCAGGAAAATGAAGAACAGTTGATTCAGAAAGTACGCGCTCTCCTCGAGACCCATGCGGCGTCCCTTCGAGAATGCCTCGGTTTCGATCGAGAGGCTTTGGACTCCATCGATAGATTCTTTGGTCTGCTGAGCGGAGATGTTGCCATCAATAGCGAGCTTGCTCTGGTTTGTCTCGCCAGCATCGACATGCGGTCCTCGTCGTTTTCGGCTCAAATAGCAACCGCCGATGGAACTCTCGCCGCTGCGATGCAGCAGCTTGAACCGGACGTGAGCGCTCTAGCCCTGTTCGATTGCGACAGTTCAAGTCAAAGGGCGATGCTTGAGGTGCTAGGTTCGCATAAGGGAGCAGTCGGTGCCAGTCTGCGGGCGCTGATAGATGACAGAAATCAGATCAAAAAATGGCGCATGCGATCGAAGACTTTGCAGCGCTTTCTTGAGCGCCAAGTCTTGATCGCAAAGCTATTCATTCGCCCCGATTCAGTTCTGTGAAGGATTTTCCTTGGGTGGCGGCGGTGTATCAGGCGTCTTCGGAGGCGTCGGGATCTTGGGTGGACACACTTCGAGAAGTTGTACGCCATTAGCTAGCGTCGTCGCGGGAATGCAAGGCGCTGGCTTGCCGTCTGTAACAGGCAACTCATCTTTGACGACGGTCGCAGGCTGCTCCACGGCAGGCTGGGCGTTCGCATCGCCTTCGCTGACGATAGGTTGTGCCTCGGCATCGGCCGGCTGAGCGTTCGATGGCTTCTCATAGATATAGCTGCGGTAGCTAGAGCGGCCGCAAGCAAATTGTAAAGCTGCAAGTGTGAGACTTAAGCAAAGACTCCGGTTCAACTGGTACATGGTGACCCCTATCTCTAAGTGGAGGTTGGAACTCAAAACGAAAAACTCAGCAAGAACTCAGCTATCTTTATCGGCTCGACCTGCCATAAACTTTAGAAAAAACGCGCTCGCCAAATTAGCTTTCTCGTTTCAAGGCATTGAGATTTTAAAATGAGTCTATATGTTTTTAGTCGGCCCCCTCAGCTCTGACTTTTAGGG
>CANJJY010000328.1 GCA_947474445.1 Oligoflexaceae bacterium | reverse complement strand
TCTATTCCCTGAGCCACTGGCTAACAACGCGAGGGTTTGACCATCAAGATCATTAAATGGACCACCAAAGAAATTGACAGCATCAAAGCCGAAGTTCGGCAGGAAGTCCTTGACCTCGTCGCGGCCCATGGGGAAAAGGAAAGTCTGAAAATCTTGAAGGACAAGATCTTTGAGCTCTCGCGCGACGAGGATGCCATGAGCCTCGCGCGGCTTCTCATCACCATCTTCAACGCTCTTTCGCTGCATGTGCGAGCGGGTGGTTTCTCGGCAAGCGAAATTCAAAAGTCAGTGGATTTGGCTTACGCTATCTTGCAAAAGGCTCAGATTCAACCTATTAAATCCAAACTGGCCTTTCTCTACGGCGAGCTTCATCTAATCAAGAGCAATATCGCTTACCAAGAGGGCGATATCTGGGGCTCCACCTGGCAGCTGCAAACCGCGATGCGGCTCTCGAGCGCGGCTCCGGCTGGAGGAGTTGATTATCAGCATCTCACCCTTGCTCTGCGATGCATGCGCTTGGGCCACAGCACCATCGCCCTGCAGAATTTTCGAGTGGCAGAAGCTTTGCAAATGGAGGGGAATAGCTTTGAAATCGCTCGCATCGGCCAAATTCGTGCCTTGCGCTTCCTCGGTGAATTTGATGAGATGAAAAAGCTCATCGCGGCAACGCGGGAGCTCTCTAGCCTTTCGCAAAAATTCGAGCTCGAACTCCAGTGGGAGCTTTGCTGCGCTGACGTCTATATGAACGGCGACCTCGCTCCCATGATGCTGCTAGTGAGAAGCGGCAAATCTCATTATCTTCCCAGCTATCTTCTCGAGGCGTATTTTTGGGCCCAGGCCGTCTCTTCCACGCGATGGCTCCAAGATTTCCCCCGCCTTCAGGCTCTCTTCAGGCGACCTAGTCTCCATCTTAGAAAAGACAGCTTGTCCTATAAGATCGCCCTGACCTTTGACGATTGCCACGATCAGGCCATTCCCTTTCAAAAGCGCTATGTCCTGGTCGAAGAGCTCTTCACTATAGTCTCGGAGCTTGAATCAGTCGATAAGCAGCTCCTCTGCTGGTTAGCCATCGCGCGTTGGCTCAGTCGGAACATGGCTTCCCGACTCGCCAAACTGGTGATGGCCGAATACGAGGCTCTTTGCATGAAAGTCAGCTGTGGGCGGAATAAGGATATTTTTGGGATCGCCCAAGACCTCACGCAGAAGGCCTGGTACCTCAGCCAAGGGAGTCAGGATCAAGAGGATGAGGACAAGGTCATTGAAGAAACTTCGTGAAGGTGCGCTTTCACACTGACTAAACTCCGCTCTTCGCTTACAAGCCCCTCCTTTTTATTTGAGCAGCCAGCGCACGTTCATACCGAAGCTACCGATCTCGCGGGTTTCAAAGCGTTTGGTATCTCTGTAGTAGGCCAATTCACTGTCGAGGGCAGCATATTCAAATCCGAGCTCACGCGTCTCCTGCCACCGCAAAGCAAACCCTAAAACAAGAGCTGGTCTGATTGCCGAGGGCACGTAATAGGAGTCGGGATATTGTCGCGGCAGCATCACAAACAGATCAGGGTGTGGATTATAGAGAACATGAAGGCCGGTATAGGGACGCCATTGATATTGACGGCCAAGGGCGACCGTCGCCATCGTCCAGAGCCCTTTGATTCCAAAGGAATGAACGTCATGTCCCGCGTAAAGGGCCGGGGTAAAGCCATAAAGAAGATCCAAACCGAAGCGATCACTATCGCTCGCATAGCCGATGCCAACAGCTGCGAAGCCAGCATAGCCGGCATGCTGAGCCAGAACCGAAGAAGGCCCCCATCCCGAGCGTGTGTTTGACGAGACCGCCGCGATGAGGGGCGCCTCAGCCTTGGCACCCTGGGAGAGGAGGCTGAGCAGAAACACGAGGGCGAACCAGAGTCTCTTCACCATGGCGACACCCTACATTCGGGGGTGCAGAGTTCAAAACCCAGCTTATGATCCTCATCGATGGTCAAGATCGAATAGCGCACGCCATCGACCTTGGGCACCACGTAATAAGGTATTTTCTTCTCCATCTGGAGAAAGTCCGTTTTACTCCCGCGATGACCGTGAAGCGAAGTGATAATCTTGGCCTCCGCGTTGATGCTGGTCCAGGCATCGATCTGCTCAGCGGTATGCATATCGATCGCGGGCGGTACGTGGGAAGACACGATGGTCGAACTATCGATCTGACTTTTCAACCAATCAAAGTCGGTGGTTCCAAACTCAAACTGATTGTTGTTGAACATCACAAACTTCAAACCCGCATCGCTAAAGACGTAATCGAAAGGACCGAACATGCGCTCATAAATCTTCTTGCCATGCGCGATCGCATCGTGGTTGCCTATCACCGACAGGTTAGGTACATGGGCGTTTTCCAAAGAACGCGCGGCCCAAACATATTCATGCATCAATCCATAATCGGTGAGATCGCCTAGGACGAGGATCATCCGGATATCGGTTCGGAGATTGATCACCTCGATGACGCTTTCGAGATCTTGAGGCGTGCCCTGCGGGTCGCCAAGGAGAGCAATTTTGAGAGGATAGGTCGCTGCGGGCAGGGCCGCTAATTTTTTGAGATTACGATCGGTGAGAGAGCTATACTCACTCGGAACATCAACGCCCCAGGGCGTGTAGCGTTCAGCACAACTCCAGCAAAAAACCAAGCTCAACCACAGAAGAAGGCGCATGAGAAGCCTCACAGGAGCAACAAGAGGACCAGCAGCAGCAAAAGAAGCTTACGCTCGCCAGGAGCGCACAGAACTCAAAGCAAGGCTTGTACCAAAATTGCGCTTTGGTAATAATTATCTAAGCATCTGAAAGGTATGATATTTTTAATGCATCCTCACACCTTTCGGAACTCACGGCGCTGACACCTGTATTAATTTCTTTCCATCGGGGCCTGACGAGCAGCCTCGACTGGCAGGATCCTTTCATCGCCTGCCCCAGCGAAAATCCGGGCTTCCGCTGCTTGTTTCGAGGTATAAAGGCTGATGATCGGCGATTCTACTCCCTGCGCGAGGCCACCTGTGAATGACGACCGCCCTCTGCTCGCCTTAGCTTATATGCTGGCCGCGCAGTTCTGCTTTAGCACTAATATTCTACTCCTCCGCATCACCGAACAGAGCGAACGCGCAGCCTTGGATCCGAGCTTTCATCTGAGTCCTTGGGAAGCGATGCTATGTCGCTCGCTGCTGCTGAGCGCCTGGTGTTTCTATAAACTGCGGCAGGGTCCCGTGCGGCGCCTCGAGGGCAAAGAAAACTTTTGGCTCTGGGCGCGCGGGCTCTCGGGCGTCCTCAGTCTCTCGGCGTACTACTACGGTGTCTTGCATATTCCACTCGGCATGGCCTCGCTGTTTTCTAACTCGAGTCCTCTTTACATCACCGTCCTCGCGATCGCCTTCAGCGGGGAAACTGTCAATCGCTGGGGGGCGCTGGCCCTCTTCGGCGGTTTCGCGGGGGTTGGACTCGTCGCCTGGGGAGCGGCGCATGGCATCGAAGGTATGGCTTTGAGCGCTGTGTTGATCGCAGCGCTCAGCGGACCGCTGTCGGCGACCGCCTACTTTTCGATTCGGCAATTGAAACGCATTCGAAACGAACAGATCATGATGAGCCTCGGCCTCGCCGGGAGTCTTCTGGCGATCACGGCCCTCTGTTTCAAGGGCGAACATTTTCCTCGCACCGGCCTCGCCTGGTTTTGGCTCCTGCTCTCCTCGCTGCCAGCCATCGTCGCTCAAGAATGTCTCACGCGCGCGTTTCGTGCTGGCCCCGCGTCGCAGGTTGCCCCTTTGCAGTATACCGGCCCGCTGTTTTCTTGCGTCTTAGCCTGGCTTTTTTTGCAGGAATCCATCCCTGCGCTCGCGCTGGGTGGGATAGCGATGGTGGTGGCCTTTGGATTTTGCTTGCCCTATTGGCAAGCGGGCAAAAAGCTTGCAGCCCTCCCCGCGGAAGAAGCTGCCCCTGGGAAAAGGTAAAAGCCCGACCGGGAAAGGAGCTCTCCCGGTCAAAGGCTTTTGCTTTAGTGGGCCTGCACTTGCCGCGCTTTCGATTTGAGTTCGAAGCGATCGAGATTCATCACCTTGTGCCAAGCAGCGACAAAGTCTTTCACAAACTTCGCCTGAGAATCGTCCGACGCATAGACTTCAGCCAGCGAACGCAGCTGCGAATGAGATCCAAAGACGAGATCGACGGCGGTCGCCGTCCATTTATGCTGGCCACCCACCGCTTCGTAAACATCCTTTTGTCCTGCCACGGCTTTCCATGTCGTCGCTGCATCGAGAAGATGGACGAAAAAATCATGACTCAGCGTCCCTGGTCTTGTTGTCAGAACGCCATGCTGCGCGTGCTTGACATTGATGTCGAGGACGCGCAGGCCGCCTAACAGTACGGTCATTTCCGGAGCTGTTAGGGCTAGCATGTTAGCCCGATCGAGCAGCAGAGTTTCAGCAGATACTTTTGCGCCTTCACGCACGTAATTACGGAATCCATCGGCTTTCGGCTCGAGGACAGCAAAAGATTCAGCATCGGTGTCGGCCTGAGTCGCATCGGTGCGCCCTGGGCTAAAGGGAACGGTCACGGTCTGGCCGCCAGCCTGAGCCGCCTTTTCTATCGCTGCGCAGCCGCCGAGGACGACGAGATCGGCGAAGGATACCTTCTTTCCACCTTTCTGCGCCGCGTTGAAAGCGGTCTGCACCGCTTCAATCGCTTTGATCGCCTTCTCAAGCTGCGCGGGTTCATTGACCGCCCAGTTTTTCTGAGGCGCGAGGCGGATGCGGCCACCGTTGGCACCGCCCCGCTTGTCCGTGCGCCGGAAACATGCTGCCGCAGCCCAGGCCGTTGCGACCAATTGGGAGACGGTGAGGCCTGATCCGAGGAGCTTTACTTTGAGACTTGCGATGTCCTGCGCATCGATCAGCGCGCCCTCTGCTTGAGGCACAGGATCTTGCCAGATCTGAGGTTTTGGAATCCAGGGACCCAAATAGGTCGTGATGGGCCCCATATCGCGATGCAAAAGCTTGAACCAGGCTTTAGCGAATGCATCG
>CANJJY010000327.1 GCA_947474445.1 Oligoflexaceae bacterium | reverse complement strand
TATGGAGGCCAGGTTCTTCTCTACGAGCTCGATCCTGAACAGGAAGTTGAAGCAGCCGATGCCTATCAGATCCGAGGAGTTCCGACCGTCCTCCTGCTCAAAGAAGGACAGATACTCGAACGCTGGGTAGGGGCGCGAGCGGTAGGCGTCTATGCGCGGCAGATCGAGAAGCATCTCGGTCTCTAGACCGTCTCATTTGAGTTGGGTGGTGCCTTTGGCATCGCTTTATCCAAGCCGAATAAGACGGCAGCTGCAAAAAGTCCAACTGCGATGAAGCTCAGGAGCATGCCTGTTCCATTGCCGCCTTCTTCAAAAGCTTCTAAACCCAGAGGAATGCTGCGACCGGTATTCAGGAACAAAGTCCAACAAGCCAGCATCATCGCCAGACTTTGAGGCGGAGCGAGACGACTGACCATAGACGCACCGAGAGAGAAAAAACCTATCTGACTGACGGCCTGGATGAGCGTGGCAGCGACTAACCAGGCGGCCGAACCCTTTATATCAGGGGCTGTGACTTGGAAAGCCATCAGCATGAGGAAGCTGACGACGGCCAGGAGCCCCGTGGCAAACGACATCGCTTTGAGAGGCGAAGGTTCTTTTTGACGAGCAGCAAGTTTTTTCCAGGAGCGCGTGATTCTTAGGGCGATAAAAGTGATGCCGAAGGGAGTCACGAATATCGACCACGTCGTTGGAAAATCCCACCCTGAAATCCGCAAATCAACCCTCTTCTCCGACCATAGATTGATAATCGACGTGAGCGTGTGATCCATGCCTGCATAGACGAAAGCAATCATAAACAGAGGGAGACAATAGATGGTAGCTCGATGTGATTTGGGCTTCGCCTGATGGTTCGGCGCAGAAGAGATAACCTCGAAACGTTTTTGACCCCAAAGACAGGTCCCAAAGCCAAGCGCCATGATAAGGCCCAACACCATCATGCCCGTTTGCGGGCCCCATTGAGGAAAGATCTGGGAAAACAAAATAGGTCCGAAGTAAGTACCGAGGATCAAGGTCAGATAGAGTCCAATAAAGACTGGCTCGCGACGGGAATCCGTCTCCTCAAAGAGCCGGCTCGCCTGCGCATAGAGGTTAGGAAGGCAGAGGGCGGTGCCCAGTGCAATCAAAAGCAGAGAGATCAGAAAGAGTCTTTCCCATCCAAGCAGGAAGGAGCCAGCGATAAAAAAAGCAAAGCCGAAGCGCAAGGCGCGGGCATGGCCCAAGCGACGATCGCTCAGAAAAGCTCCGAGAGCAGGCAAATAAAGACTTAGGCTGGTGTAGAGGATAAAAATCCTAGATCCGAGTCGTGGGGCGCCCTCTATGCCGATGAGTGAACGGAGACTTTCGAGTCCAAGGATGTCTGGATGGGCACCGGCATCTAGAAATAAATTTTCTGTGAGATAGAGAGGTAGAATGTTGAGCAAGCCCCACAGAGAAGCTTGTACCCAGAATGCGCTGGCTAAGGTGACGAAGAGTCCACGGGGTTGACCGCCCAGATCGGACTTAAGGTCTTGTTCGTTTGCCACAGTCGGAGGCTCCTCTCTAGGGACGCAGGCCAAGCTCTGAAGGCCAGGCTCTGGGATTTTAGGTGCGAGCCTCCTATTCTACCTTGTTTCAATGCGACCTTCTATTGCTCTCAGCCGGCATAGACAGCCACGCGGACCGCGAGGGGAAAGCGCACCACGCGCTTGGCATCTGCAGGACCCCAAGCTTTTGCCCACTCCTCGAGATGAGCATCGAGGGGATCGTGGCCCAGAACCTTCATAGCCTTACGAGTGGCCGACCACGTGCGGAGATAGCCGAGATACTGCTGAAGGTTCCATGTTTGCTCCATATGAAAGGTCGGAACTTTTAGTTCCTCGAAACGCGGTGGCAGTTGAACGCTCGCGTACCCCTCTTCGACCAAGGCGCGTTCCGGTTCCCAGTAGGGTCCTATCGTCCCATTGTAGTAAGCGAGCATGATGCGATCGATCTCAGGAGCCACCGAATTGAGAGCGTAGCTCCACACCGCGAGGACACCCTGTGGCTCGAGAACACGCGTGACCTCACGAAAAAAGGCCTCGAGCTTGAACCAATGAAGGGCTTGCGCGACGGTGACGAGCGACACGCTGTGATCGTCGAGAGTCGATTGCTCGGCTGTGGCCTGGCGATAGGTGATCTGGGGATGTTTGACCGCTTGATCCAATTGCTCTGGACTGAGATCGGTGGCAATGACTTTTTTAAACGAGGCAGTTAACGCTAAGGCTGCTTGGCCATTACCCGTGGCGCAATCCCAGGCGCATTCATGTTTTTTGCACGTTTCAGCCAAATATTGAAAGAGAGCCGGTGGATAGCTCGGCCGGTATTGGGCATAGCTTTGGGCATGGGCTGAGAATAAATCTTTGTGATTCATAGTGAATTCTCCTTACTCGTTGAATGTTATCTTTTCTACAGCCTTTTTCTTCCGATAACTACTCTATCGCTAGATAGGGTGCTGACTGCAGTGAGTGATTTCTTGCAACAGGCTGAAACCATAGCGGTAATTTGAGGTAGATCGTTGAGCACTAGTTGCAGGCGTCACCGGCCACAAGGCTGGGGCTGCTCAGAGATTGAGCTGAGGCCTTACATTTCAACAGAAGGATTGCCGATGAAGAGACAGAGAGACACATTGATGGCCTTGTTCATGGCCAGCGCCCTCACCTCGTGCAAGGCGACGAGCAGCGATGTCAAAAATAATGGGCCGGAAATCCAAACCGACGTTTACCCAGGCTCACTGCTGCTGACCATCACTCTCAACTTGGAAGGCGGAGAAGTGGAGCACGCGACGTGCACCGGTAGCTTTATTTCGCCTCGCTATTTTCTGACGGCTGCGCATTGTACGGTCGATCCCTTGACCAGTGCTAAGATCATTGACCGGGAATTTACTATTTCTGCGAACAAGGGTAGTTCACCCCAGATCAAGAGTAAGATATTTACGCCTCACCCCGACTATCCTGGACAATCTCGCCTAAAAAACGATGTTGTGGAATGGATTTTGGTCAGCTTTAATCCCAATCAAGACATTGGACTCGGATATTCTGATGTATCCATCATCGATGTCGGCAAAGACCAAGAGACCTTCATTCCCATCAAGATCGCCAAGTCCATACCACAGGTCGGTGAACGCGTACATATCGTAGGATTCGGCGTGCAACCGACCACCGGAGAGCCTTCTGGAGTCAAGCGGGCCGGAACCAATCTCATCTATCGCAATGAGCGAGGCGGACTACACACGCAGGTCAATGAGAAGAATGCCGGAACTGCCGATGTCACTGTCGTCGGCGGTGGCGATAGCGGGGGAGCTCTTTACAATGATCAAGGCGAAGCCGTCGGAACCGTGTCAATCTCTGTCTTTACGGACAATGTCTACGTTCAACTGCAGCATCCCAAAGTTCAGGCATTCTTAAAGCCTTTTTTACAAAATAATCAAAGGTAGGCAGTGGGAGCCCCTTACAGCGGACTTTAAGCGACACGGCCTACCCCAGAATCTTAGAGGCTTTTCAGATATTCGAGGAGAGCGTCGAGGTCAGCTCGGTATTCTTCACGGCTCCAATCGATAGGCTGACCATCGGCTTCTGCGCCGTTGACAGGAATGCCATCGATCACTTCATTCAGGTGACCCCGATTGGAACTGCCGGTTAGGCGCGTGTCGAACACATGAGCCGACTTACTCATACTTACATAAGGCTTCAAACGCGGATCGGTCGTTTCGAAACCAAGATCTTTTTGATTGTAGCGGATATTGCCTCTCCAAAACGTCTCGGGACGATTGCCCGTAAGCAGGGCGCGAAGAGTCGGTACCGAACCGTTATGCAGGTATGGAGCGCGAGCCCAAATACCGTCAAGAGGCATAGCCGCATAGCCCATCGTCTCCTCGGTGCGAGGGATCAGGATGCTGTCATTGCTTTCGAGGCCTTGAGTGACATCTTGATTGACTCGACCACAAAAAGCGGCCGCTTTACAGGTCTTCCAGAAGAGAGACAAGAGTCCTTCGCGAACTGGTTCCGTGATTTGCATCGCACGGCCAGAATCGGTGCCGATTTCACTCGGCTTGAAAATCCGATCGACCTGAGGAGAATGGCAGCGAGCGCAGTTCTTCTCGAACAGGATTTGACCCCGACTGGCAAGATCTCGATTGATCACGAAAGGGTAGGGAGGCGGCGTCAAGCCCTTCATGAACACATCCATCTCTGCGGCGCCATCGACGTTGACGAGAGAAGGATCGGCCGTGATGGCGAGACTGGTGCTGATCGCACGGGCTCCCGCCGAGCGTTGACTGCCATCCCAGTTGGCTCCGACGCGCCACTGGCGGTTTTCTTGCCAGATGCTGAGAGGATCGACCTTAGCTGCTCCATCATGAAGCCAATTCTTTGATTCACCGTAGATGTCTGTGATATTGCGAATCTTTTGCCGAGCTTCGAGTTCTGCTGAGACATCGAGGGCATTCACCGATGGTTTAAAGTAGGCAAGAGCATCCCAGGAAAGTGATTTTTCCTTCACTTTGACCGTCTCATTCTGCGATCGATAGAGATCCTCGCCCAGGGTAGCGATAATTGCGCCACCAAATCCGAAAGCATCGAGCTGGCCAGGCGAATTTTTATCGAGATCTGGACTGTTGGGTTTATCGTAGGGTCCGCTCGTGCCATTTTTGAGAAGAGAAACGATACGGGTGCGGAGACCGAGGCGTGATTTGATTGTTTTGAGGATTTTCTTGGCATCGAGATTCCAAAACAATCGATCGCTCAACTCGAGAGCCAGAGGATCCATGTTGTTCAACTGTTCAAGAGGATTTCCAAGAAAGAAGCCCGCTGGCTTGAGGTTCATGGCTCGTACTATGGTTTTAGCGAAGAGGTCGAGAGTTTCTTCGTCGTCGGGAATGAGGCTGCCCGTTTTGCCGAGAGCTCCCGAGAAAGCTGCATGATCGTATTCGGTCGTGGGAGCTCCGTAGAGATATTGAATTCCACCGTTCTCGAGCACGACGCGTCCGGTGTGACAAGCGGCACAGCTCACAAAGGTGAGGTGGATATTGACCTTAGGCAAGAACTC
>CANJJY010000326.1 GCA_947474445.1 Oligoflexaceae bacterium | reverse complement strand
GCCAATCTGCTCTTGTCGACTCACTGTGGTTTTGGCCAGGATCGCCTGCCATGGATAGTCTCGGTCAGAGGCTCGACATGACTCATGAAGCGTCGCTCACCGACGTCGCGCGCTATGCAAAAAATCAAGGCATCTCGCTGGTCGTTGTGGGGCCCGAACAGCCTTTGGCTGAAGGCCTTGCTGATGCCTGCGCGCTGCTCCAGCTGCCCTGCTTTGGACCCTTGAAAGCCGTGGCGCAACTCGAATCGTCAAAGGCTTTTGCCAAAGACGTGATGCAGGCAGCTGGTATTCCTACGGCGGCTTACACGACGGTCCATGGCGAAGCTGCTTGTCGCAAGACGGCGGAAGAGTATCTCGCTGCCACCGGTGGAGCCGTGATCAAAGCCAGCGGCCTAGCGTCTGGCAAGGGAGTCTTTGTTTGTACCAATCAAGCGGCGATCGATGAAGGGATCGAACGGCTTTATCGCTCGGGAATGGCGAAAGCGGCAGAAACAGTCGTCATCGAGCAGATTCTGCAGGGCCGCGAATGTTCCTTTTTTGTGTTCCTCGGTCAGGGTCCCGCGACGCCTCTCGGCTTTGCTGTCGATCACAAGCGGCTGCGCGATCACGATGAGGGGCCCAATACAGGCGGCATGGGCTGCTACACGCCGGTGCCCTGGTTGCCCGCCGATGCGAGCGATCAAGTGATGCAAAAGGTGGTGGAGCCCCTGATCGAAGAACTTAAGCGGCGCGGTCTCACCTACACGGGCTGTCTCTACGTGGGACTGATGTGGAGTGTCGATGGCCCCTCCGTCGTCGAATTCAATGTACGGCTCGGGGATCCAGAAGCTGAAGTCCTCGCCGTCTTTGATCGGCGCGATTGGGCTCAGCTCATCGCCGCACAACTTGGTCTGAGCCCCTTGCCGGAAGGTTTTGTGGCAGCCGGTCGCGACAATGAGGGAGCGGCAGTCGCTGTGGTTCTGGCGTCACCTTGCTATCCCTTCGGCGAGGGCGAATCCAAGCGATTTGAAATTCCCTCTTTCATCTTTGAAAACAACGGTCCTGATTTTTGCGCCTGTGCGGGTGCCGTCCGCCTTGAACATGGCAAATACATGACCGGCAAAGGTCGGGTGTTGACCCTCGTCGCTCGTGGCAAAGACTTTGCCACGGCCCGGCAACGCGTCTATACCGCGATTCACGATTTAACGGCCCAGTGGCAGGGTATTCAATACCGTAAGGACATCGGCTTATCTCTCGTCGAGTGAACTCCGACTAGGATTTAGCTTTGCTTATTGCAAGATTAATTGAAGGATTTCTTTTATGCACAAGGTTTTGATACTGCTCGGAAGTCACAGCGATTTGACGATTACAGACAAAGGCTTGGAAGTTTTGCGTTCATTTAAGATTCCCTTCGAGCTTCGCATCGCGTCAGCTCACCGCTCGCCGCAGTTTGTCGAGTCGCTCGTCAAAGGCTTTGAAGCACAAGGCGGCAAAGTCGTTATGTGCGTGGCGGGTATGTCCGCCCATCTCGCCGGAGTTGTCGCTGCGATGACCAACCTGCCATGTCTCGCCGTGCCTGTTCCTGGTGCTGCGACGGCAGGTCTCGATGCTCTTTTGTCGATGAGTCAGATGCCTGGAGGTATTCCCGTGGCGACGATGACTCTTGGCAAAGCCGGTTTTACCAACGGAGCCTTGCTCGCCTGTCAAATCCTTGCGACCTCAGACGCGGCTCTCTATCGGGAGCTTCAACTCTACCGGCAGTCCCAGAATGCCCAAGTTCTGGAAGCCGACGAGCAGCACAGGATCATCTTCAATGTCTGAGTTTTTCGTTTTGGAGATGGAGAAAGCCTGGCGGGATGGGCGCGTTTGCCTTCATCCGACCGACACCTTGCCGGGATTGAGCTTTGATCCTCATCAGAGCCCAGCGTGGGATGCTTTGCGCGCGGTCAAGCAGAGACCACAGGAAAAAAGTCCGATTGCTCTCGTTGCCCGCCTCGATCAGGCCTTAAAGCTATGGCAAGCTTTGCCCGGAGTTTGGCCTCAAATCTTGGGCGCTTTGTGGCCCGGACCTTTGAGCGTGATCTGGTACGCGAGCGCAGAGTGCGCGCCCTATCTGAAGTCACCCGACGGTACCTGTGCCTTGCGTTCGCCGCTCTTTTCCGCTTCTTGCTCGTGGATGCAAGACCTCCTAGAGCGGATCGAGGGAGGCTTTCCGACGACGAGCGTCAATCGCAGTGGGGAGGCAGCCTGTGGAAGTTGGGACGAGGCTGTCGCCTGGGTTCAGCGCTACGATCCAAATATCTACGTTCCGCCCGGGGCGCCCCTCGCATCGCGGACGGATAAGACTATCATGCCGTCAACTCTCCTGCGCATTGTCGATGCAAGTTCATATGAAATTCTTAGAGAGGGCGCGATGGCTCGATCCTCTATTGAAAAAATGGTGGAGACTTATGTCAGGCATATTTGAAAATCTGGGCCATCGCTTGATCTTGGCGAGCTCCTCTCCTCGCCGCCGGGAGCTGCTTTCCCACCTCGGCTATCCTTTTAGTGTTGAGGTTCCTGACATTGAAGAACGGCGCCGGGATGGAGAGGCGGCAGAAGCCTACGTCCAGAGAAACGCGCGGGAGAAAGCTCTAGCCGTTCTAGCAAAACATCCCCCTGCGGAAGCAAGCCTCGTCATCGCCGCCGACACCATCGGCGTCGTCGACGATCATATTCTGGAAAAGCCACTCGACCCGGAAGATGCCAAACGAATGCTAGCTTCGATGTCGGGTCGATCGCACGATGTACTCACCGGCTTGGTAGTCGCATCGGGCTCTCCAAAGTCAGCTCATGTGGCCGAAATCGTAGTGAGAACCAGCGTCTTTTTCAAAAATCTTAGTTCTCGTGAAATTGATTTTTATGTCGGAACGGGAGAACCGCTCGACAAAGCTGGAGCCTATGGAATCCAAGGAATAGGCGGATTCATGGTCGAGAAAATCCAAGGCTCCTACTCAAATGTCGTGGGCCTTCCGCTGGTCGAACTTATCGATCTCTTAGCTTCGTTCACTCCTTCGCCGCCAAAGTCCTAAACCCTTCCGTCTCAGGTCCTACAAAAAAAACCTAGACCCTCTGGTGACAGGGAGACACGTTCTCCTGTTATCCTGTATCAGAAGGTCTTTCTGATATTAAAGTTTAGGGTGGGGAGAATTCCTGATGATCGAGGTCAAAGGCTTAAGTAAATCCTTCGGCGCATTCAAAGCTGTGGACAATGTGAGCTTTACCGTTCCCCATGGGCAGATATTAGGCTTTTTGGGTCCTAACGGAGCAGGAAAGTCAACTACCATGAAGATGCTCACAGGTTTCATCGAGCCTTCCGATGGGACCGCGCTCGTAGGTGGCCACGACATTCGACAAAATCCTCTTGAAGTCAAACGAGCGATCGGCTACTTACCCGAAAATGCTCCTTCCTATCAAGAGATGACGGTCCGAGAATTTCTGTTTTTTATCGCCGAGATTCGGGGTCTCAAAGACCGGCGATCTGCTGCAGAAAAAATGAAGAAAGTGTGTTTCTTAGACGAAGTCTGGCACAAACCGATCGAGACTCTCTCAAAGGGCTATCGTCAGCGCGTAGGTTTCGCCCAAGCCCTGATCCATGATCCTTCCATCCTTATTCTCGATGAGCCGACCGACGGTCTCGATCCCAATCAGAAGTATGAAGTGCGGCAGCTCATCAAGAGCATGGGAAAAAACAAAACCATCATTCTCTGCACCCATATTCTCGAAGAAGTGCAAGCAATCTGCGAACGCGTGATCATCATCGCTCACGGCAAGCTCGTCGAGGATGCGACGCCCAAGGAACTCCTCAAAAGAGGCCCCCTTGACGAAGTTTTCCGTTCCATCACCTTGGCCTCAGCATAAGGGAGTGATCGATGACTCAGCTCTATCCTTTGTTCAAGCGTGAGTTTCTTGGCTATTTTCGCTCGCCGGTCGCCTACGTCTTCACCGTTATTTTCTTGGTGGCTGCCTTTGGCTGTACCTTTTTTATCGGCGATCTTTATAACAGCAATCAGGCGAGTCTTACGACGTTCTTTGAATTTTTGCCTTGGCTTTATCTCGTGCTGATTCCTGCCGTCGGTATGAAACTATGGGCCGAAGAACGGCATAGTGGAACGATAGAACTGCTGCTGACTCTACCTGTTAATATGTTCGAAGCCGTCTTTGCAAAATTCTTTGCTGGCTGGCTCTTTATCTGCATCGGTCTGTTTTTGACGTTTCCTCTGCCGGCGACCATCGCTTACCTCGGTGAGCCGGATTGGGGTGTGGTCTTTACAGGCTACCTCGGTGCTTTTCTCATGGCGGGTTCCTTTCTCGGCATTAGCTGCCTCGCTTCGGCCCTGACTAAGAACCAAGTAGTCGCCTTTGTTTTCGGACTCTTGATCAGTTTTGTCCTCGTGCTAGTGGGTTGGGGGATCTTCACGGATATTCTAGCTGCCGTTTTCCCCGCGCAGTTGGTCGATGCGATTGCGAATATAGGTTTCATGCCTCACTTCACGCCCATCATGAACGGGGTGATCGATACCCGCGATCTCAGCTACTTTCTAGGTGTGATGGGAATCACCGTGCTGTTGACCATTGAAGTTCTGCACAGTAAAAAAGCCGTATAAGGTGGACGACTGCCATGAAGTATGCATTCTTTGGATTCTCCAAACGTTTCTTGGTCGCGGCTTTCTCCATCGCGGCGCTGCTCGCCCTGTCATCTAAACTCTTTTATCGCATCGACCTCACTGATGACAGGGTTTACACGCTGTCTTCAGGGAGCAAGGAGATCGTTCAAAAGCTAAAAGACGATGTGCTGGTCAAACTCTATGCCTCAAAAAGCGTCGATGATTTGCCGCCGGCCTTTAAAAGTCATGCCCGGCGGGTGGAAGAAGTCCTGAGGGAATATGCTCACTTTTCACAGAATCGACTGAAGGTTGAAGTCATCGATCCCCAGCCCGATACTGACGAGGAAGTTTGGGCGATGAAGTACGGCGTGCGACCCATTCAGTCGCCGTCGGGAGATAAGGCCTATTTAGGCGCTGTTTTCATTTCCGGGGATAAGGAGCACCCCCTCCCCTTCTTTGAACCGCGCAAAGAAGATTTGCTCGAATTCGAAATTTCTGAGGCGCTGGTCAAGCTGCAAAGGG
>CANJJY010000325.1 GCA_947474445.1 Oligoflexaceae bacterium | reverse complement strand
GCAGACCATTTTCGTCCTTGAAGACATTCGTATACGAACATCCCCAATGATGGGTGGCCATCACCGCCAGAAGATAGCTCTCGAGTCGAGGCTGGGCGGGATTGAGCACCTGAGAGACCTCCGGCCAGTAGTGAGCCCGTGCGATGGTCATCTGTGAATCGTTCAGCTGGTTACCCGTGAGCTTTAACATCGAGTAAAAGCCCGAACGCAAACTCCCTTTGTAATCGACCGATTCTGCTCCGTAACCGGGAAGGCGACTGAGTTCTGGAATCTTTTCATCCGTCTTTGGCAGCGGAGGCATCGAACCTACCACGTCATAGAAAGCGATGTCGGCCGGCAAAGTGTGCGTCGACCACCAGGCGATCCGATCGACGGTACCCAGCGATTCGGCGCCAAGATCGAGTTCTTTCAGCAGGACTTTGAAGCGGCGCACCTTGTCGTCAGTTGCACCGGGCTCCCCCAATTTCAAGGTATCAAAGGCGATGTGGGTGAAGAGTTTAAAGCTTGCACCGAGATCGGGCTTGACCGGACCGAGGGCCACGATTTCTTTGGCGGCATTCACCGGCGCTACTTCGCCGAGCCGGCCGCTGAGACCGGCGAGCTTGGCAAAGGCACGCGTCCAGCGGCCCACGTTTAAAATATGCGCAAAAGGATTTTCATCGCTGGTCTGTAAATCATCGCCCAGTTCCCGCAGAATGCGGGTCGCAGCATAGTTGACTGCTTCCGTGTTGGTCGCGCTTTCGTCGGCGACTTCAGAACCATAATAGACCCCAACGAGTCCAATCTGTCCTTTGATCCGCGCGGACCAAGGCGAGGTATCGACCTGCGCGCGACTCTTGAGGATGAGATCCAAAGCAAAGGAAGCGCCGCGCGAATAGCCGAGGGTGAAGAGGCGGGGCGTCTCTGCCTGCGGGACGACGCTAAAAAACTTGTTGAGGCGGCGGATATAGATCTCGTTCACCCGATCGGAAGAACCGAGCGTTTCGAGCGATCCCAGGCGTGGCTTGAGGTAGATGACATTGACGAGGCTCTTGCCGTTTTCGTCGTCGAGACTGCCGAGTTCGATCACCTCATCGAGGGTGACGTCTTCGCTCGCGAGCTTCTCAATGCTGTAGGAAACGTCATGAAGGGTCCTGATCCGCTTTTGCCAACGCCGTTTGAAAGACCCGCCGGCTTCTAGGATTTCCGCAAAAGGATGACCAAAGAATTCGCCATAGATCCCGGGCACGACGATGATGGTGATAGGTCCGGACTTGGCAAAGACCTGATCGAGATCCTGGATGGTCTGCGTAGGGAGATTCAAGCCGCGTTGATAGAGATCATCGGCCGTCAGGCGACTGTGTTGCTTGAGAATATCCTTGATAGGATCAGGACCATGCAGCAGAGCCGGAGCTTTGGTGATGGTGTCAGGCGGCAAGAGTATGAGATCTTCCGTCTGCAGACCAGCCGATGATGGGTCTTTTTGTAAATTGGTATGAAAAATATCGCGAAACAGTTGCGTAGTTTTATCTTGTTTCACCTGAGCGCCGGCGAAAGGCGAAGCAAGTGTGAGCGCGAGGAGCAGAAGGTGTTTCATTCAAAAAGTCCTTACAAAAGACGCGGTGGTTCGCGCGGAATGTAAGTGACGTCAGCCCATCCGTCAACAGCGATAAGTGAGTTCAATTTCTCTCGTGACATTTCCGTACGGCGTGCCCGTGAGCCCGTCTCCAACCCACTCTTTTTACTGAGCGTGGACCGCCTGCTGTACACCCGCATTGCAGCTGCACGCGATCGATTTACAATGTAAACTTCCGGCCCGCCCGGGCGATCACTCAGTGGATAGCCCTCGCGCTGTCAGCCAATCGCGATAAAAGGAAACCTTGAGACGCTTGGCGATTTCCAGGCGCGCGCTGATGTTACCAGGATAAAGATCCGGGCAATCCCCCGCATTCTGACCATCGTAATAGGCTTCAACGCAGGCTTTTCCTGTCTGATTGATATGCGAGAACTGTTCGTACGTCGCGGCAAAGAACCAGCTGCGATGAAAGAGGTAGCCGAAGCCAACAAAAAGAAAGCAGAGGATCTGCCTTTGCCTAAGGACCGACCAATACCGCACATAGCTCCACGAGACCAGAGTGAGAGGAACTAGAAAGGTACTTATTTCGCAGTAGCGTGACGATTTTCCTTGGCCGATGCCAAAGCCAGCACGGCCGACAGAAATGGTTCCCAAAATCCCTAAGATGACAGCGAAGGCACCGATCAACTGGAGGTCGCTGTTTTTCAAGCGTCCGCGCGAGCGGACGACGATCTGTGCGAGCGGAAAGAGCGCTAAGCTCAAGAGCAGTGCTCCCGCAACCCAGCTGAGCCGACTGACGCCAAAGCCACTCCCGACAATATTAAAAAAGTAGTCCCAAAAGACAAACTGATGCGGCAAGACCCAGGGAGGATGTGCACTAAAATGAAGACTCCCGAGATGCAGATGCAGACCGACGCCGACCGCTATGACGGCAAAGTAAATCATGCCGAAGACGATATGCGAGCGATCGCGCAGTCGCTTGGGATCGACCAGCCAGGAGAGGAGGACCAGGCCCGCAAAAATAAGCGCAATCGCGACGCCTGCCGTCATCGTATAGATCAGAGTAAAGGTGGCAAGAGAAGCAGAGATCAGCCGCCGCCAGTTGTTGAGTTCAAAGATATTCAAGAGCGCGATAAAAGAACAGCCGAGCATGAAGTGAAAGGCTGTTTGAAACCCCCAGGAATGATTCTCCCAGGGCAGCGTGGAGAGAAGAAAAATCGATGCCATAACATGAAAGGCCCAGGCGCGCGGTTCAATACGATTCAAAAGCCGCACGAAGACGCCGACCGAGGCGAGGTAAAGGGCAAAACTCAGGGCCAGCATCGATGGACCGTTCCAAGAATTGATCCGATACAAGATCCAAAAGAGGAAGTTCGTCGGCACCATCCGGTGTTCGTTGTGTTTGGCGACGAACCAAGCCCCATCAAAACCACCGAGATATTCAGTGGCATTCAGATATTCCCATTCGTCCATAAAAGGGATATTTACGGCAAAGCGCAAAATATTGTAATAATGGCACAGAGCGACCAGACTCCAGACGACAAGTGCCGCGATTAACCCTATCCTTGGGTTCATAAGACGTTTCAGCAAACGAAATTCCTCCCTCTGACGACCGAGACATGGCGTAGCTACAAATCGCCTCCATCACAAGAGGTGGATCCGCAGGAAGCACGCCAGAAAATTAGTATAAGCCGAACCCTTCGAGTGTTGCATAGGACCATCGACGAAAACAATTAACTTTCGATGGCCGAAGAGGAGAGGAAATAGTGTTTTTTGACATACAACCCTCCCTTGTAAGGGCACTTAATTGCGGTATGCGCACGCAAAAAAGCCCTCTTCAAAGAGGGCCGAATTTTCTTGCAGGAATCTTCTTAAGGCAGGATCATCGCCGGAGCAGGCACGTCACCTAACGCGACCCCCCCATCGCCAAAGCTCCCGTTGGCATTGATTCCCCAACAATAGAAACTCTTATCATCTGTCACGGCGCAGGTATGATTCGAACCGACGACGAGCGATGCGAAACTGAGACTCGTGTCGACGACCAAGGGGAGAAGTGAAAAGGGGCCGTCGGTCACTTGACCCAATTCATGGTTATAATTGAGTCCCCAGCAATAGGCCTTGCCCGCCGTATTCAAACCGCAGCTATGGTAAGAGCCGCCGTCGATGGATTTAAAGGTCAATTCACCCAACACGGGGGTGGGCACGAGAGATCGATCGACCGTACCGTTGCCGAGCTGCCCCTGACCGTTGTTACCCCAGCAGTAGGCTTTTCCGGCGAGATTGAGGGCGCAGGTGCCCATTTCATTAGCCGTGATCGATTGAAAGGTTTCCGTCGTCAGCACAGCGCCGGGAGTCGACTGCAAATTATCGAGAATACCATCTCCGAGCAAACCTTCGACGTTAAAGCCCCAGCAGTAGGCCTTGCCGACCGTATTAAGACCACAGGTGTGATAGGTGCCGACGGTGATGTCTTTGAACTGGATATCGCCGATGACAGCAACTGGAGTCGGTTGGATGGCGGGGAGAGTGCCGTTACCGAGCATGCCATAGGCGCCGTATCCCCAGCAATAGGCTTGTCCGTTCACGTCGATACCACAGGTATCGTAGTTACCGGCTGAAATCGTTTTGAACGAAATATCCCCAGCCACGGGCAAAGGAACGGTGGAAATAAAGTCATCGAAGTCGCTTCCGAGTTGGCCCAGAGAATGGGAGCCCCAGCACCAAGCCTTTTGGTTCGTATCGATCGCACAGCTGTGGCTATCGCCTGTGGTGACCTTGACGAATTTAACCGAACTGAGGACCTTTCTGGGAGTTTTTTCTTCTTCGCTCGTGCTTCCCGTTCCAATCTGTCCTACAACATTCCATCCGGCACACCAGGCGTCTCCGGCGTCATCGATCAGACAGGTGTGACGACCACCTGCTCCAAAGGAGGGAGGAGGAGAAGGCATGGTGACGGCTCCCTCTTCAATCCGGAACTTAATGGGCAGCGTCTGTCCTCTGACGAGGAAGATAAATTTTTCATTTTTGTTTTTCACAATTTCTTTAAGCAGCTTGTTTAAGTCTTTCGAATTCTTGTTGATAAATTTTACGTCAGCAAAACCGAGCACCTGACCTTTTGAATAGACGCGGATGCGATAGACATCAGCAGAAATAATGATTTTCTTAGTCTTCCAGTCGACACTGTAGCTTTTAGAATTGAGAGTCAGGCGTTCAGCTCCTGCCCCTGCGTCCATACTAAACGAAGCAACTTCAGCTCCGCACTTGTTTGAAGTCAGATCAAAGGCACAGATTTTGACTTCAGGTCGGTGGCTACGGTCGAGGACACCTTTTTTACCAGGCGACCGCAGCACGGTCGGCGGTAAGAAAAAGAAATGGGAGTTGCCACCCGTCTTACCATCAGATATCAGGTGCATCGACCCCGAGGTCCCCAGGTCTTCCTTGCTGACCTGGGCGGTATTCTTACCTGGCGTGTTCTCTGTTGCTCTAATTCCATTCGATTCGTTTGGTTTCCCACAGGCGCCCATTAATCCGACCATCACCGCGAGCACCGAAACGCCCCGTATCAAAATCTGTGTCTTCAAAGCAAACCTCCCCGATTGTTGCATAGAGTATGCGCATCG
>CANJJY010000324.1 GCA_947474445.1 Oligoflexaceae bacterium | reverse complement strand
TCACGGAGACTTTGAAAGGAAATCACAAGAGCCTCGACTGACAAACTGCTGGTAGAACTCATAGGGTCACAAGCCGAAGAGAGTTGCGAAAGCTTCAGATGCGACAGGCCAAATTTATACACACTCATTGTCGATCTCACGAAAAAGGAAGAAGCCTTGGCTTCATTCAGTTTTTGATGAAGTCCCAGTCAGTCTCAAGGCGACGAGAGGGGGACTGAGGCCTTGACGGATGTTAAGGCTGCCCAGACGTCTGACTTGGAGTCTGCGCGGGCGTCACGGGATCCGGACCGAGCGGAGCACTCTGATCAGCATCGCTAAATTCCAAATTGAGATTGGCTCCGCTGGTACCCTGGCCTGTCATTTCTGTGTAAAGATCGCGGTAGATATCGATGTGATCCCCACCTTGGCAATTTTGGGGATTGGCATCTTGGTTGACCCGATGTCTCTTTGGACAAATATCGCGGATTTGCACGACGATCGTTCGGCCTCGAAATTCTGGCTTGCAGGTCGTGTCAGTTGCCTTGCAGCGAATTTTGATCTTCTTTCTGCAAACACCCTGACTTTGGTCGCAAGAAGGCATCTCACAAACGGATCCACCGTTAGGACAAGTACACTGCGCTAGACCACTTGGCCACAGAATCGGTGAAGTCGAAGTATCGGCAACTGCAACAAAATACTTCTGACCGCCCGGGCCAAATGCGCTCCATTCATCATGGCAAGCCCTAGAACTTCGGGGTTCCGCTTCTCCGGGGTAATAAGGAAAGCGGGTTGCCGGCTGGGCCATACTCGACCACGAGTTACTTTCATATAAATCGGAGGGGCTTTTGCGGATACATCCTCCAAAAAATAGTGAAGAGACGACGACAAGTAGAAAAGCGGACGCCATAGTTCTGAACATAGAGATCTCCAAAGAATGATGATGCTGATAAGCCTTGGGGACTTGCTGATAGAGAGAGCAAAGCTTAGGCCAATAGAAAAGATCCTGATCTTGAGGGATTAGATATCTCTTTTGCCCGATGCGAGGGATGCCTCGTAGAGCTCAGGCTAAAGAAAGCAGCGGAGGCACGGTGCAACTCAGCACAGGCAATCGGAAATTATCGGGGGGCAAAGACCTAATCGATCATTTTGCCCGTGGATTCTATCTTAAGGTCATCGATGTGCCTTTATTTGCAGAGAAAAATCATTCTTCAGGAATGCGAATGCTTTCGAAACGACGAGATTTTTATCTATGCGATGGTGAGGCAGGCTAGGAGGTTCTGCTTTCGCAAAAAAAAAGATGACCCTGTTTTATTAACAGGATCATCCCATGAAGTCTCATGAAATCAATAAACGCGAGCCAGCTTCTAAGGTTAGATGCCGCCCGGACACACGCCTGTTGTGGTATTGCAGTCACAGCCTTTGTCGCTGCAGGACAGCGATCCTTGATTGGCTGAGGTTTGAATACTGTTGAGGAGACCGCTATAGCGCTCGGGTCGAAAGGGTGAATTGGCGCTTCCCCAGTAGCTGCCACCGAAAATCGCCTGAATATCGGCTGGTAAAGCCGCGATGGACACGAGCTTGTTTGCGTCTGTCTGATAGTCGAGTCTTAAGTCCTTGGATTCAGCGTCAGCGGGCGAAAATTCATGCCGCGTATCACACCAGTAGCAGACGCCTTCTGCTTGCCCTCCGGGACCGTTGTTGGGGCTGTGATACAACCCATGTTTTGTCTTGCCGACAAAGATGATGGGGTGGGTATTGTCGACGATGCGAATTTTATCGGGAGGAAGAGAATACCAGCCACCATGCTGACCAAAGGTCACCTGCAGAATCGCACCAGCCTTGACCGTCACGACAGCTCGCTCCCAATCGTGTCGGTGTCCCGTCGGTCCATCTGAACCGCTCGGCCCATCTTTCGGGAAATAAAGGCTGTAGGTGTAAAATGTCAGCGTGTCACGCGTCTCCGATCGCGTATAAACATTAGCTTTATCGAGACCACGGCACGATCCATCCATACTGCCGCTCGCCTGGAGGCCACCACCTACCGCTCCGGTACTACTGATGGCAGCAATGGGCCGACAGGTGCCAGCGGCCAGCCTAAATTCAGGCATATACTTGAGCTGATCGGCCGTAGCATTACCGGGGATCGGGGTGACCTGGTCATGTCCGACATTGGTCACGGTAGCTTTGATATCAGAATCGCCTCCTTTGGCACGAACACAAGCAAAAAGCAGGGTAAAGAGACTCAACTGGATAAACGCTCTCATAAATCTCTCCTAAAAACAGATGGAGTTGTTGAAAAGAAGTGATGCATTAAGTTTCACTTCATCATGTCTACTAAGGTGTTAGTCGATTCAGTGCTTGCACTTCCCTACCGGAACCCATGCAGCAAAGCTCAATCCGGGTGCACAATCATCTTTGAAAGTGATGGACTTCAAAAAGAGGTTGTTAGGCTGCGCGGTTCTGTTGGTTCCGCTTTGCCTTACGGATTGAATATTGGCTTCGAGATAGGTACGCAGCTCCTGCAGCGGGGCCCCAGTTTGATAGGCGCGATCGATGATATCAAAATGGGGGTTGGTGGCGTTCGAGACGCAAGATCCGCATTCATCTGCGATAAAGAGTTTGATCGTGGCATTAGGGACGGCTTGACCACTGGCCGCGGCAAAGCTCTCGAGCGAGGCACTACCGGTAGGTCCCATACAATTGATGTTGCTATCGTAGCAGGCGCCACCTACGGTCACTTCAACGATGGTTCCGCATCGCTTGCCTTCATCGAGAAATTGCCGTGGAACGGCAACGTAGTAGTAACCACGAGTATGGATCTCTTCAACATTATGCCGAGTCAAACCACACGCTGTATTGCCGACCCCGGTGATCCGATGCTCGGTCGAAAATCCTTTCATGCCAGGAGCAGTCAGCGATTCAGAGATATCGTTTGACCTCGTACTTTTGCAAGCCATCAAGGTCGATAGAAGGCAGCATGCAAATAGAAAGCAGCGGACAGATGTACGTTTCATAACTGATCCTTTGAGACTTGGATGCTTCCTAAGAGAGGCCAGCATGTGAGACAACTTTTTTCTTGGTGCCGAAAAAAATTGATCGAATCCTCGTGCAGATTTGCAAAGCACATGCCTCAATCTCGCGTCACGATTTTTCATCAGAGACGGCTAGCGCCGCTGAGCATTTTGGTATGGAAATGAAAGCGGAAAATCGATGCTTAGAATGCTTGATGGAAGCCAAGGAATGAAACAGATTGATAAAGGCAGACGGACCGTCATCAGAAGTGAAAAATAGAAACGAACAAACCCGTAAATGCCTGAATACGCTTACTAATACCCATAATCAGCGATGCGACTTCATCCTGCTTAAGCGTCAGGGGCTGGAAAGTGGGAGAGGTTTTTTTGCCTTACGAGGAAAACAGCTGAATCCTATATTTTCTATCATTCATGATTACTTACAACCTATGGGGTACACACCCAGATGTGATTTCTCACTGTCCAAAATTCATTTCCCTAAGAACATTGATAAATAGAGACCAAGACTTTTATCCATGGTTCTCCTTTGTATGTTTCATCACAGGGCGAGGTCCGCTCCTCCATCGCTATGGAACTGATACACTTCATTTTTAAGCTATTTGATGAACCGCGTAACACCTGGCTCTCTATTTGCAAAAATAGGAATGGTGATTTGAGTTCCTCTTTACTTTTTGGAGTTGATGTTATGTCCGTAGCTTTGAGACTTGCGCTCTTTTGTTTCTTAATTTCTGCGACGGCCTGCGTGCGCAATCGCGACAGCGGGATAAAAGAACTCGCTGCATCTGCTAACGACCGATTGATCGCTAAGATTCAAACCGGTGGGGAACTGCCTTTTCGCGATATCGTCGATAATGCCGCTCAGTATGGTATATCGAGCGATGAAATAGCCAAGATCAAACGCCAGTTATCTGGCGTTGATCTCAATAAGTTAGTCGCTAGCTTCGTTGACCCCAACAAATTAAAAGGCAAAGTCAAGCCGCGTTGGGCTTTTATCCCTCCGTCAAGCAGAAGCGATCAAATGAGGAAATTGGCCGCTTTGAACGCCATTGACAGCGAAGGGCGCATGGACGTGATCGACGGCACTAAGAATCCGCAGTTGGTCCGCTATCCCCTGATCACCCTTCACTACACTGAAAAATTAGTGATCCCGACGACAACTTCGTCGAGAGCCCCGCGTTCTACCAATTATACGGCGAATGAAACGACCAGCAGCAGCAGTGTGGCTAATACACTGATGCTCGAAACGGTCAAGTTTAAAGATGTGAGTGAACCTTGGGCCGCGGGCGCTGCCGAAATTTACGTGATAGTGACCTATTACGGTTCTGATGGACAGGTGAAAGCAGATATCGTCGAGCTGGATCCCGTCGATGAAACCAACACCGTGTATAACCTCCATCAGATCATCCATACGTGGACCGCGAATCGCTATACGATCGTGAATCTCGTGTTCTTTGAACATGACTCGGGAGACTATAGCTCTGTCGCGACTGCTGCGGTAACGGCTGCTTCAACGGCCGCAACGACCCTAATTGACCCAACGATGACCACGGCCGCAGCAGTCGCTCCTGCGGTCAGCCAGTTGGCTTCTGCGATTGTTACGAGTATGGATTCGAGTGTTTGGACCAATGATGACGACTATCTTGATACGCTTAACACCGTGGAGAGAGGCATTACGGGCGAGCACACGGGTGTGAAATCGAACGTGACGGCCGGGTTCGTGCCTTATACCCTTCAAGCCAATCCTACTGCTGGCCAGTAAATGAGATGGGCTCATCGGTTCGCCTCAGACTTGTCTGAAGAGGGCCGATGAGCCCTTTGCTATTGTCTGAATCAGAATAAAACCTTAACCCGAGATCCGCTCCGGCTCACTATCCTGCTTCTTATCCAAACACTCACCAATCAAACGCCAGTACCCGTAAGTCACGTGCGCATGACGACCAAAGGTCGGATGTTCCATCAGGATCTGGTGGAGTTCAGGGAGATTGTACCAGGGCACGCTCGGATAAAGATGATGATCGAGGTGATAGTTGATATTGTTCGGCGCGATGAACAGGCGATCGAACCAGTTGCCTACCGTCGTTCGCGTCATGTTAAGAAAATGGGTTTGCGGCAAGGCGCAATGCTCCCCGATCACGCGCAGATGAGTGATGAGAGCGACCCAGGTGAGT
>CANJJY010000323.1 GCA_947474445.1 Oligoflexaceae bacterium | reverse complement strand
TCTGATTCAATTTTTTGGCCGCTTCAGATATGCTTCCCATATTTTCGACATCCCTAAATCCCAATGACTTCATCAGTTGGATTGCTTGTCCTGAGCGATTGCCACTTCTACAATAGACTTTATAGGTTTTAGACTTGTCAAGTTGCTGAATTTTTTCTTTAAAATCAGGCTCTTTAAAATCAATCTGTACAGCATTTTGAAGGTGATTTTCCTTGTATTCGGCAGGAGTTCTCACGTCAAGTATAACCACTTTGCTCAAATCTGCCGCCATGCTATGTGTCCCTGACTGAGCAAAAGCCAGACAGAGCAAGCCAATTGCAAACTTCACTCCTAGCCTCCTTTTTTGATTCTATATTGAAGCATCTCTTGAAAGAATTATCTCAAACAAAATATGTTCTTTTTGTATTAACGTTGTCCAGAACATTCAGATTATAGATGAATCCATAGCCGTTCCTAGAGAAGAATCCGGTAGTGCAAGTCATGACCTGTGCCAAAATAGGGTGACATTAAGAAAATTTGAGAAATTCTTTATTGTGATACAAGCGATGACTTTCGGATTATTCCTTCTGTGGCTGCGACAGCAACGAGAATGATTTCCATACGCTGGTTTTTATCTCGGCAACTTGGATCTTCATCTTCTGAATCAGTTGTTTTTTTTCCGCAACGGACAAGTCATCAAAGACAGCTTGCGCCGTCTCTGCAGTCTATTAGCGTGTCGGCAATTCATGATTTTTGCGCACTTCCTCGTAACCATATTGTATGAAATTGGATACGACCTTTGCGTGCTCCTGAATCAGTTTTACCACATAGGGATGGGTCGATGTTTCCATAACGCGGACACCTCGATCCGTATTCTGCACCTCAAGATTGATGGTCTGTGCATTTTCAAAAATTGCAGCAAACAGCGGATCTCGCATATGAATGGGGCGAATATCTTCGATCCGTCCTTTCATGGCATGGACGTGCTCACGAATTTTTGCTGTGATTTCCGGCGAGTCAGATTCGGTAATTGTTTCCACTCCATCCTCTCTCATAATCACGTTTCGTTTTATCGCCGATCGGTTATCTAAGAGATGGCGATATGTCGCGCTATCCTTTTGATGCGAGGCATCCCCTAATCCGCCTTGCTGTGCAAGGGCAAGAGATGAAAAGATGGTACTCAAAAGCATCGAAATTAAAACTTGCCGGAATGAACGTTCCATAGTCCTTAACCCTTAAGTGTGAGTGACTTCCCTCGTCATGAGTGGCAAAGCTCTGCAACTATACACTGGAAAAAAGCTGCGAGACCTGGAGTTTCAATCTGGTCTTGCCTGAGTTCAGAAGAATCATCTTCCTCTTGGTTCTATTATCAGTCGAGGGTAATCATTGTAAAGATGGGCTGGCCCATAATTGGATCGGAAGTCTTGCTCAACAAGCATTATTTTAGCGAAAGAGTGCAACCACAGGTCTGTCGGAATTATGCCGTGCGAAAATAGGTCATGCCGCGAATCACGAAATAAGAAATCACAAGCGTCGAAGTGTAGAAATGTCAGCTTTCAAAGCAGCCTTCGGTGGGTCTCTTATTGTTCTGGGTATAAAGGGCAGGCGCGAGAAGTCCATCGCTCCGATCTGGGGCGAACTGCTATGGGCGAGTTTCGAAGAGAGAGGCAGCGTCAAGTCAGTGGGTATATTCCCCGGTCGCACCCCTGCTTCCTACGAAACTTTATTCTATGATATCGTAGACAAGCAGCGGATTGTCTCAACCTACAATCTTCTGATGATTATCAACACGCCCTAGTCGACGAACATGAATCACCCAAGCGTGAGATCGGCAGGTAGCTTGATCATCGATCCAATCAGCTTTCAAAGGAAAACGCAATGGCCAAGCTTGTTGTACGCTGTTTTACGCTTTCGCTCGACGGATTCTCAGCAGCTCGGGACCAAAGTCTCGAGAATCCATTTGGGACCAATGGGATTCAGATTATGGAATGGGCCTTTGCCACCAAGACCTTTCGGACCATGTTTGGTCAGGATGGGGGAAGCACGGGGATCGATGACAGTTTCGCGGCTTCGGCCGATGTGGGCATAGGCGCGAATATATTGGGCCGCAATATGTTCGGCCCTCGGCGCGGACCGTGGCGCGAGAATGAAGATTGGAAAGGCTGGTGGGGCCCTAACCCGCCCTATCACACGCCGGTATTTGTCCTGACAAATTACCCGAGACCCTCGATTCCCATGGAGGGCGGCACGACCTTTCACTTTGTCACAGAAGGCATTGAAGTGGCTTTAAAGCGGGCGTTTGAGGCGGCCAAAGGCCTCGACGTGCGATTAGGGGGCGGAGCTCATGTGATCCGCCAGTACCTGCGGGCAGGACTGGTCGACGAACTTCACCTGGTCCTGACGTCCAAGCTGTTAGGTGCCGGTGAACGACTCTTCGAAGGAACGGACTCGATATCTAAAATGTATGAATGTGTCGAGTACCGTCCCTCGGAGACGGTAACTCATGTGCGCTTGCACAAGCGCGCGTAATCCTCAAGGGTCGCACCGCGACCCCTGTTCATCTCCACGACTCAAGCACTACTTCCAAACCGAACACGATTCTCCGTTTTCCCAGCCCCATCCATCACCATCCTGATCGAGAGAGGCACTCGAGCAAGGCATGTGATAGACAATGCAGGTTTGATTGTCTTGCCAGCCCCAGCCGTCCTTGTCGGCGTCAAACTTTGAGCTGCCGCAGATCGGATAGTCCTTGCCATCGACCGCAATGACTGTGGGCCAAGGCTCGTCTGGACCGGGATTAGGCGGCAAGGGGATAGGATTCTTCTGCGAATCGTCTGGCTGATCGACGGGTGGCTGCTCGACCGGGGGTTTGGGCGTTTGAGCGGGTGGCTGCGGTGCGGGTTGAGTCACGACTTGATCACAGAAGAAATGCGCCGGATGAAAGCTACAGTAGTGCTTCCACAGGGCGAGATGATGCGAGGCGAGTTTGTGGAGTAGAAATGTGCGCGGCTGCGCGAGCTCAGGTGTTTCACTGGCCGTCTCCTCGGCAGAGGGCGAGAAGGTATCGGCAAAAACACCGCTCGCACCGAGAGAACCGGAACCGGCCATCGCCATCAATATGCTGATACTAAGCTTCTTCATCGGAAGCCTCCTTGCTAAAGATGATCTGCTGCTTACCTTGTATCAGTCGCTTTGAACTTGGCAACTCGCATATCGCAAGGGAGTTTTTATCGTGGGTAATAAGAGTTAAAGTCATTGTGACGAAAACGTTTGTCTATCTTTCCTGAGCTGAAAAAAGAGTGCAGAGCGATCAGAAAACGTTCTTGAGAAAGAAGGTTTCTTTTGTGCGGACGTCTGGGGAGAAAGAGTCGAACTCTCATCGTAGATGAAAATGCGAAGGGGACAGAACATATTTTGAGGACCCGAAATGGAGACGCGGACCTGATTGAAAGTCGAGAGCTGATCGAGCTCAAACTCACCGTCCTTCCCCGCGACAGGTTTGGCCTTCACGTAGCTCCCCGATCGAATGATCCCCAGCTCGGAGAGGGACACGCCGCTGCAGTCTTCAGGGACGCGGGCCACGAGCTTTTGCCCATAGTAGGTAGCGTTGAGTTCAACGCCGACAAGAGTAAAATCGCCGCCTGGATAGTTGAGAACGCCAGCCTCGCGCCATTCGCCGGATGGTGGTTGATTCTCTCCTGGATCGGGTTGAGGCACTGGCGTCGGTGTCTCTGTCGGCGTCACTACCGTAATCTCGCAGGATTGATCGTAGGTCTGCGGCGAGCTCAGCCGGAACTGGAGACCGACGACATTGCGCTCTTCCGTGTTGAAGATCGCTCCATTTTTAGTCGCTTCCTTCCAATCCGCATCTCCCTCATACTTGACGTCGGGCGAGAGATAGCCAAAGACGCAGCTACTGCTGTAGGTGAAAATCACTTGAAAGGGATCGATGCGCTGGGGCGGGGTGATGGCAAAGCTATACCGCGATTCACCGGGAGGAATGAGGAGATTCACCTGCAAAAGTGCGCGACCATCGGCTGCCTGTCCTGCTTGAGGTAGCGAGAGAGCCAACATGAGGGCTAGAACGATTTGATTTTTCACAATAGGTGTCCTCGATAGGGAGCGCCGCTCCCGGGATTCCCTATTTTAATAATGCGATCCCTTCAATTCTGTCAATTTCTCAAAGTAACTCAATGTCGCCCTCTCCCTCCGCGCTGACCTCATCATGAGCCAGCTGCTCCAGCACATCGGGGCGAAGGATGTCGAGATGAATGCTGCAGATGAATTCAAAGTCGCTGCCGCGAATCGTCCAGTAGTCGACCAGACGATGCGGTAAGAGTTCGTCCGATGCGATCACTTCGTTGAATCCGCTGGTCGCCAAAGGCAGGCTGATCCCAGCCAGCACCCCGTCGCCTTGAAATTGCTTAGCCATCGCGCCTGCGACGAGGTTGGTATATTCTCGAAAAAGATCGTAGGTCGAGCGGCGCAGCTCCTTGTTCGTTCGCGTGCCCGCATTCTTTCTTAAAGTCAGCGTTTCGACTTCGCTCAAGTTGAAATGGGCCTTGAAGGTCAATCTGAGGTCGCGCGCGGCGAGTTGAATGATGCTGACGTGCGCACCGTAGATGAAGTCGTCCTCGACCTTGACTTCAGCTAGATGGATGTCCGTGCGACCGGTGAAATCCACAAACCGCCTTTGCGAGAGCTTGCGCAAGAGGAGATGCAAGGGGGCATGGTGATCCTTGAGACGAGCGAGGTGCGAGGACCATAACTTTGCTTCTTCTGCCATCGATCGCTCCTTTCTCGTCACGGGGGGCGGATACCCTATGGCTTCAAGTTTGACATTTTTCGAGTGGATTTCCTATCATAGGAACAACTTGAGGACTTTGCATGAACAAGATAATGATCGTCGATGATTCAGAGACTTTGCGTCACCAGCTCCGCGAATCGCTGGAAGGAGCCGGCTATCAAGTGATCGAAGCAGGGGATGGAGCTGAAGGCCTGCGCCAAGCTCAGGCGCACCCCGATCTCTTGCTGGTCATCACCGACTACAACATGCCGCTCATGGACGGACTGACGATGGTCAGCCGCTTGAGAGAATCCGAGGCAGGAGCCAAGATTCCGGTTTTTATGCTGACGACCGAAGCGACAGCCGATATCAAAGCGGCTGGCAAAGCGGTCGGCATCATCGCCTGGATCATCAAACCCTTGGT
>CANJJY010000322.1 GCA_947474445.1 Oligoflexaceae bacterium | reverse complement strand
CAGTCGAATATCATCCCCTATCTCCTGTTTCCATTATACTTGTGTCGATCTGCAGCGTATTATTAAAGCACGTTCTCGATCTACCTCCAAATAAAGAGTGCGCCGTGACGCAATTTTTTCCCTCCCTGCCAGGGCCTTGCTCTGTCCGTTCTGCGAGACAGAGATAAGTGTTTGCAGAGTTACGATATGCGTGCTCAATAGAAGCCCGTCCAATTGTGAATCCATCTTAACGGCTCCTAGAGAACTGTGATAAAGATGAAGGCTTAGTTTATAATCAGGTTCATCTGCGTCAATTGGATAGGAAATCGCTCGCACAGGGCCACGAAAGGGTTGCAGGATGTTAAAATGGAAGAAAACGGCGGATCTCGACTCCAAGACTTTTTTTAGCTCTTGGCAAGCCTATACTGTGCTTGTTCTCGCGATGGGCGCCATGATGTTTTTTGGAGTCTGCCATCCTGATGGGGGGCGTGTCTTCATGCCGAGCGGTGCAGCAGCCTCGGTCGATGGCGTCGATATTAGCCTGATGGATTTTCGTCGCGCTCATATCGCGCTCTCCACTCAAATGCAGCAGCAGTACAAAGATAAGTTCGATCCTGTCACTCAAGGCGTGTCCGAGCAGGCATTGAATGGCTTGGTTGAGAATCTCGTTTTGTATGTCGAAGCTACCAAAAATGGCATCTACGCGTCTGAAGAGGAAGTCGAAAAGATCGTCGCGGAAGCCCCAATTTTTAGAAACGAGCAAGGCAAGTTCGAACCGACCTTGTTCGATCGCTATCTGAAGTCGCAGGGGCACACGGAAAAGTCACTGACCGAAGAATTGAAAAGAAACATCGTCGCAAACAAACTGCGGACTTTGATTACAAATACCTACAGAAGCTCGGACAAGGTCGCCGAGATCAACTACCAGCTCGATCAGACCAAATTGAACCTCGATTACGCCCGTCTCGATCAGAATTCTGCTTCAGTCAAAATCGCTCCTGCCGATCTGGAAAAGTTTTTTAAAGAAGGCGGAGAAGAGAAGGTCAAAGAGTACTATGAAAAGAATAAATCAGAGTTTCAGGAAGATCAGAAAGTAAGAGCCCGTCACATCCTGTTTGCTTTCCAAGGGGCACGCGCGGCGTCTGGTGAAGGAGCTAAACGCACCAAGGAGCAAGCCAAGCAACTGGCTGAGAAAGTTCTTGCCGAAGCCAAGTCGGGTGATTTTGCCAAGCTGGCTGAAAAATATACGGACGAACCGAGCGGCAAAACCAAAGGCGGCGATCTAGGTTTCTTTCGTAAAGATCAGATGGTCAAAGAATTTGCCGACGTAGCTTTCAGTCTGCAACCAGGTCAGGTCAGTCAGGTCGTCGAAACACCTTTTGGTTACCACATCATCAAGGTCGAGACGGTTCAGCAGGCAAAGTCGGTTACGCTTGAGCAGGCAAAAAATGACATTGCCGAGAAATTGATCACCAAAGAACGTCTCCCTGCCCTGCTCGAAGAAAAGGCCAAAGCGAGCCTAGCTGCCTTGAAAGAAGGCAAAGCATCCGACCTCGTCTGGAAGGAAACCGGCGAATTCCCACTTTCGGCGCGGGCTATTCCCGGTGGGATCGGTCCAGACCCAGCCGTACGGAAAGCCGTCCTCTCGCTCAAAAAATCTGGTGAACTTTACCCCGAAGCTCTCGCCGTCAATGGTAGCTATTACATTCTGCGCTTGAAGTCGCGCAGCGAAGCGGATCTGAGCAAGCTCGATAGCAAGCAGAAAGAACAGTTAGCCAATTCCAGCCGCTTCATGGAAGCATACGGCATCTGGACCTCTCTGTCCGGAGACCTGCGCAAGAAATACGAGACGAACAAAAAGATCTACATGAATGCTGAGTATTTAAACTACGACGCTCGCTTGCGCGGTGGGAAGACCGAAGGAGATGGTTGACGCCATCATCGAGAGCTGAGGTCGCACAGGAGAGCCGCACTTTCCCACAATAGGGGGAAAGAGGCGGCCTTTCAAGCGTCACTCGGCTTCCCTCCCCTTCCCCTTTTCTTTCCCTGGTCAAGAGGCTCTTATGTTGGTTCTCATCATCCGCAAACCGACCAATCTTGAGCACCATCAGGCGATGGCGCAAAAGGGCGAGGTTCCCGAGCATCCTGATCCCGCCTACCTACGCTTAATAACACAAGCCCATCAAGAGCATTACCTTTGCAAAGAACGCTTACTTGAACAGCTGAAGATCTGTGGCATCCAAGCGATCGAAGCGACTCGAGGTGAGGAGTGGCCGCGAGGACCGTTTGATTATGTGATTTCTCTCGGAGGAGATGGGACCCTGATCACCGCTAGCTACGGCATCAAGGACGCGACGCCGCTCATCGGCATCCGTTCGTCATCGGCCAGCGTCGGCTATCTCTGTGCGGCTGATATCAAGACTTTGGATGGCCTTGTGAGAAAGATGGCCGGTGGAACCATCGCCTTGGTCGAGCGTCACAGGCTCGAGGCTCGCGTCGATCATGAGGCGGGTGGACATACGCTGTCACCTTACATGGCCCTGAATGATTTCTTGTTTGCGGCTTCAAGTCCAGCCGCGACCACTCGCTATCAGTTGACCTGCGATGATAGAACAGAAACCCATAAATCGAGCGGTATTTGGATCGCGACGGCCACCGGCAGCTCAGCGGCGATCGGGGCGGCCGGTGGCACTTTGATGGCCGCCGACGATCGTCGTCTCCAGTTTCTCGTTCGCGAACTGTATCGCGGTGCTGGAGATGATCTTCGTCTGAGACACGGATTCACCGAACCGGGTCGGGAGCGATTTGAAATCGAAAGTCTCTGTCCCGCGGCGATTCTTGCTCTCGATGGCGAGAAGTGGATGTGTAAGGTCTCTTTTGGCGACCGCATTTCATTTCAGTCGGCGGTTTCTGTGCGGGTGGCACGCGCTGTCGAGCACGAGTGACATCGGCTCGGACGAGAGTAAGCTTATCGCCTCCTCCTCCTCCTCGATCTGCGCCGCGGCAACGCGAGCTCGGTAAGAGGCTTCACTTATGCTCTATCCGCCGACTCAAATCCCCTCTCGAGCGATGACCTGTGGCGCTCAACATCGACTAATATCTTACTCAATGCTTCGAAGGTAATAGGTTTAGCGAGGTAGGCGTTCATTCCCGCCGCCAAGGCCAAGTCTTTGTCTTCCTGAAAAGCATTGGCGCTGAGACCAATGATATTTACTTTACGTTGAGGATAGAGTTCACGAATTTTCTTGGTAGCTGCCAGACCATCAAGTTTGGGCATGTTAACGTCCATCAACACTAAATCAACCCCATCAGACTCAAGAACGGCAAGTGCCTCCTCTCCATCTCGAGCTAGGAGAGGCGAAACCCCTAGGGTCTCGAGGATCAGTCTCAATAATTGCAAGTTGACCTCGCAATCTTCGACCACTAGCACAGATAGATGGGAGATGTCGCGATACTCGGTGCGTTCTAGGGCTTCCGGCTCATGATCCGGCTTATCGATATGTTGCACTTTAAAGGAGAATTCAAAGCAACTGCCCTCGCCCGGAGAACTCCTCAGCTTGATCTCTCCCCCCATCAACTCAACCAGCTGCTTGGTAATGCTGAGACCAAGTCCAGTTCCGCCGAATCTGCTAATCTCGGGCGAGCCGGCTTGCTGAAAAGCTTCGAAAATACGGGTTTGGTCTGCCAGTGGAATGCCGATACCGGTATCCTTCACCTGCATGTGTATCGTCTGATCGTCTGATTCAGAGAGGGTGACCTCGATGCTCCCGCGCTCCGTAAACTTTACGGCGTTGCCGATGAGGTTCGTCACGATCTGCCGAACTCGGAAACTGTCGACCCTATAGAGTTTGCTTTGAATGTCGGAACTCAGAGTGAACTGCAGGTTCTTGCTCTTGATGTTGATCGCAAACAACTTGGCGACTTCGCTCACGAGTTTATGAATATTAGTCTCTTCTAGTCTCAGATCGGTAAAACCAGCTTCGATTTTTGCGTAATCAAGAATGCTGTTAATGAGATTGATCAGAGCATTGCTACTCTCGATAATAATCTGCAAAAATTCATGCTGGCTGGGCTCGAGTTTGCTTTTACCGAGGAGTTCGGCGTAGCCCAAGATGCCAGTCAATGGCGTTCGCATTTCGTGACTCATTTTCGAAAGAAACTTATCTTTGGCTTTGCTCGCTTTTTCTGCAGCTTCTTTGGCCGTTCGTAGAGCGAGCTCCTGTTCTTTAAGGTCAGTTAAATCTTCGAGAGAACCCACCATGCGGCTTGGATGGCCGTCGGCATCACGGACGATATAACCCGACGATCGCACCCATATGACTCGACCGTCCTTTCGTATCATGCGAATAATGTTGGTAAATCGGAGGGAAGATTGGAGAAAAACCTGGGTTTTTTCGAGGGATTCTTGACGATCTTCCTCGTGGATGTGACTGATGAAGGCGGATGCCGTCGAAGGTATTTCTCCATCACTATAACCTAAAATCTCATAGAGCTGGGGGCTCCAATAGACTTCTTCTTGGGTCATATCCAACCAATCCCAGAGGCCACTGCGATTACCCTGAATCATATAATGATAGCGCTGATGGATTTTTCTCAACTCAAGTTCAGCCAAGTCCCTCGCCTTGGACTCGCTCTTGGATCGCGACCAACTATCGAGGCTCATAGCACCGAGAACGAGAGTCAAAACAAATAAAACACAGCTCTGCACTACATTCTTTTGCAGGGAAAGAGCTTCCCATTCTTGCTGAGACCCAACCGTGCTAGCGAGAAAAATAAGGGTGCACACTAGCGCGCCTGGCTTGACCCACTTCATCATTCCACGGTGCCATTCATGCGCTATGGCAGCACTTTCCATCTTCGCTCCCCCCGGCTCTCCGCGCCTCTTTCATGGCCAAAAATTTTGTAGCACTTGTGGACTATAACGGAAAGGGGAACCCAAAACGCCTATTCAGTTTGCTCACTACCGAAAGCTTCTGAATTCTCCGCCTCGCAGCGCGCCATGAATTTGAAGACAACTCGGATGTAATGAGGTCCCGACGTAGTGTACTTGTTGACGAGAGTACCGTCAGCCTTTTGAACGGCGGCCGAGCAGACGTAATAGGTTTTGGGTCGAGCTTGAAGAGGAAGACTCGGAAGGCTGGCAGAAAATTATTCCAAGTTCTCCAGGTCTGAAAATTCATGGATCTATTAGGTACGATCTCAAGATGGGCCGAGTTTTTGTATGTGAACTTAATCAAATGTTAAGAAATCACGTACATAAATTT
>CANJJY010000321.1 GCA_947474445.1 Oligoflexaceae bacterium | reverse complement strand
CGTGTTTCGATACAGAGCAATCGCTGTACCAATTTTCATCAGGCCGAATCCCCAGACCAATTTACGAAGGAGGCTTGGCAAAGCTCCGACAGGTGTCGGGGATCTGATCGAAACGCTCGCCGCATTCCACACTGAGGTATAAAGGGGAAAGGCAGCTGCAGCTGCGGAAGGGGACAGACCGAAAAAAAAGAATGCCTCTTTGTAAAGATCGCGCACAATCTTAAATGGTCTGTATCTATTTGTTTTTATTGTCTTATTAGTTTCACCGAGATTTACCTACCACGCGGTAGAAAGGTGCCCCGTCTTCTCGGATGGGAAGGTTCTAGAATTTCGTTGAAACCCTTTTCGATGAAGCAGATAAACAGGCCTCTGAGCCGCGCTTGCCATTGTCCGATAAAGGAAGTTCTATGCGTAGATTCTCCCCCTGGATCAGCTCTCTCGCTCTCACCTTCTGCGCCTTAAGCTTTTTCTCTCTGTTTGGTGATGGATTGGGGTGGGCTCTCCCGCGCGTGGCTCCGCCCATCCCCCTGCCCTTTCATGCCCTGCATCTTCGGTGCAATGGCACCGACTGGCAGCTGTCGCCGGCCAGTCTCATGCACGTCGGTCGCGATGCGAGCGAGCTGGAATTGACCCTTGATGTCAAAGAACCCTGGATGCTCAAGGTCGGCGACAGCTGTCTTCTGACGGAAACGGTTGAGCCCATGAAATGGGGAAGCTGGCAACGCACCTACACCCTGAATCCCCAGCGGCTCAAAGCACCGAGCAGTGCGACGCTGGCCGTCGATCAGACGCTCACACCGCACCCCTTTCGCGTCATTTTTCCCAAGCTGGGCCGCTATCGGGCCGTTTATAAAATTGCCGAGGCCTCCTTGAGCATCATCACCGAGGGACCTCAGCGGGCCGGCGACGTGGTGTGGACTTGGCCGGGTACGGCTTCTCTCGATGCGGCGGCTCGCCTCTTTGTCGAGCTCAGAGAACCCGCACCGAGTCTGATTCGTCTCGAGCCGGCGAGCGGCCGAGCGCTATGGAAGTATCGAGCTAAGGAGCAACTGAGCTTTAATCCCGACTGCAATGACAGCCAGCATGCCTACGTGCTAGAACGCGGCGCTCTCTCGGCGGTAGGCAGCGAGACGGGCCTCGCGCGCTGGTACTACGATCTTCGGGGCGAACGGCCCGACTCGACAGCACTCCTCTCCTGTCCCGCGGGCAGTCCCTTGATCTTTTTGATTCACGGGGACCAGAATGCGGAGGTCACCGCGCTGGAGCGCACCAGCGGCAAAGTTCGTTGGACCTATCGGGGCACGCATTTTCTCAACGTGCAGGGCAGCGAGGATGGCGTTCTCTATCTCAGCTCCTTTCAAGATGGCATCAGTCGCATCGTCGGCCTTGATCGTCAATCGGGAGCCGCGCTGTGGACGCGCTACCTCAATTCTTCTTGGTTTAATTTCGATCCGCAGGGCGCCCTCTACGTACTCGAGGGAACGCGTCTCAGTCGGCTCCATGCGCGAACCGGCCGCGAGCTCTGGACCTATCAAAGCACCGCGGATTGGCTCTATCTGAGCTTTGAACAAGGCCGCACGCTGATCACGGAAAAAGATCGCGTCGCCCGCCTCGATCCGCAATCAGGAAGCGAAATCTGGTCGCAACGTCTCGCGACTTTCTACGCGGAACCGGCCTTTGCCAGCGTCCTCAAATCGGGAGAAGTGCTGATCCGCACGAGCGACACCGCGACGCAACGCGAGCGTTCTTTGATTCTCGACGGTGCCAGCGGCGCGGTCTTGTGGGAAAGCGAGGGAGCCGAGGCCCAGAGTTTTGTCAGCCTCGCGCCTGATATGGAAAGCTATCGCATCGAAGGAGCAGCGATCGCCTCGCTCAACATCAGAACGGGCGACACGAGCTGGACCTATCGCTACCCAACATCAGACCTGGGTCAAGCTCCCCAGATCGTCAACGTGCGTCCCGAGGGAGCTTTGCTCGCCGTATCTTTCTCGCGCTCCGCACGCCCTCAACCTGAGATGGGCGTCCTCGCTCTCGATCGCGCGACGGGTCAGATGCTGTGGCAGAATTTTCAGGAAGAACCTTTGACGCTTGAGGGTCAAGCTGAGGGCCTGCTGATCATCAACGTCGGAACTCAGAGTGGTGTGGCGAAGGCCTTGAAGTTTTAAGTATCGTCGACGAAGACTGGGCCGCCAGGCTGCCGTTTATGAAGAGGGATCCAGGGATCGAATTTTTTCATGGTCCCCCCCCCTAAGGCCAACAAAGAACAGTTTCCGTCTTCCCAGCGATAAATCGACGAGCTCCCGCTTTCTCTCCCGCCCGGGCTATGCTAGATCCTCCTCAGGCCTTTAAGGAGGGTTTAAGCTCATGGTTTTGCTTCCCCGTCGCTGGATGCTTGTCTTCTTAGTCTTTCTCACATCCGTGTTATCGCCCCAAATTTGGCGCGGTACGGCTACAGCCGCCCCGGCTCCCTCTGACGTGTTCCCACTGAAAACCTACGAACGCGAGCTCAGCAATGGCCTCAAGGTCATCGTCGTGCCGACCGGTTTTCCGCAGATCGTTTCGCTGCAGATTCCGGTTCAGACAGGGGCACGCAATGAAGTCGAAGAAGGTAAAACGGGCTTCGCTCACTTCTTTGAACATATGATGTTCCGCGGTACTCAGGCCAATCCACCCGATGTCTATCAGGCCTATTTGCAAAAAATGGGCGCAAGGCAAAACGCATACACGAGCAACGACTACACGAACTACCACACGACTTTCGGCAAAGATGATCTGGAGTTGATGCTCCGTCTGGAAGCTGATCGATTCATGAATCTTTCTTTCGATGAATCCGCCTTCAAAACCGAAGCGCGGGCCGTCCTCGGTGAATATAACAAAAACAGCGCCGAACCTGCAAACAAGCTCTGGGAAGTCACCAAAGACGCTGCTTTCAGCCGCCACACTTACAAGCACACCGTGATCGGCTTTCTCCCCGACGTCGAGAACATGCCGAACCAATACGCCTATGCTAAGACTTTTTTTGATCGCTGGTATCGCCCTGAATACACCAGCATCATCGTCTCGGGCGACGTCGATCCTGAAGCGACTTTTAAGCTAGTCGAAAAATATTTTAAACCGTGGAAACGCGGCAGCTACAAGGTCACGATTCCGGTCGAACCCGCTCCCGCAGGTCCCATTTACCAACACGTCTCCTGGGAAAGTCCAACGCTAGCCCAACTGCTGATCGGTTTTCACGGTCCCGCTTTTGCGGCCGACGACCGCGACTATGCGGCGCTGAGACTGCTCTTTGAACTCGCCTTTGGAGAAACCTCTGCCGTCTATAAACGCCTGGTGCTGAGTGAGCAGAAGCTCAGCGCTTTATCGGCGAGCCCTTCTGATTCCAAAGACCCTGATCTCTATACGATCAATGCCGAAGTGAAAGATCCAAAAGACATCGTCGCGATTCGCGACTCTCTGCTCGCCGCCGCCCAGAAGTATGCCGCAGAACCCGTCAGTCGTGCGGAACTGGATGCCGTGCGCTCGCATGAGCGCTACGCGCTCGGTCGCCATCTCGATACCACGGAAAATATCGCCGGCTTACTCGCCGCACTGGTCCATTACGAAAGGCGGGCCGATACCTTAAACCGCTTGTATCGCGCGGCGGAAAAAGTCACGCCGGCCGATGTGCAGCGCGTGGCTCAAAAGCTCTTCACCGATAAAAACCTGGTGGTGACAACGCTCTCCAAGGATGCTTTGCCTGCCGCCATCGCTCAAGTCCCATCGCTGCGCACTCTCGCGAAAACCAGCGTGCCGCCGGCGCTCGATGCCAGCGTTCCCCTCATCGTCCAGAAAAATGCCGTACCTTTCTTGAACATCAAGATCCAATTTAAAACGGGCTCGGCTTACGATCCGCAGGGCAAGGAGGGACTCGCAGCCCTCGCCGGCCAAATGGTGACCGAGGCGGGTACAAGGCAGATGCGCTATGAAGAATTGCAACAAGCCCTTTACCCCTACGCGGCCTCCTTTTCGAGCCAAGTCGATAAAGAGCTGACGACCTTCACTCTCTCTGTCCATCGCGATCACGCCGCGACGGTGCTCGATCTGCTCTTGCCTAATATCATCGCCGCTGGCCTGCGGCCGGACGATTTCACCCGCCTCAAATCCGAGCAAGAAAATGCTCTCAAGATCGGCCTGCGCACCAACAATGAAGAAGAGCTCGGCAAAGAGCGGCTGCAGGAACTGATCTTCGCTCACACCGTCTATGAGCATCCCGTACTCGGCACGCTCGCTGGCCTCGAAGCTACGACGCCCGCCGATGTCCAAAACTTCATGTCGAACCAGTACACGCAAGCCGCGCTCCAGATCGGTATCAACGGCGATGTTCCGCCTGAGCTCGTCACCAAGTTAAAAACCGATTTAGCAGCGCTCCCGCGCGGTAAAGCCGCTGCTCCTCTGGCGATCAAAGCCAAGCCGCTCGCCGGGCTCCAAGTCAACATCATCGAGAAACCGACGCGCGCGACCGCCATGTCCATCGGTCACGCTCTCGATGTCACGCGCGGACAGCCCGACTTTGCCGCTCTCTGGCTCGCACGTGCCTGGCTCGGAGAACACCGCAGTTCCATGTCTCATCTCTTTCAGCGTATTCGCGAAGTCCGCGGTCTCAACTACGGCGACTACGCTTACATCGAAGCTTTTCCCGGGGGCATGTATTCGTTTTTTCCAAGCCCCAACGTCCCGCGCCGCGCGCAGATATTTGAGCTCTGGCTGCGTCCTGTGATGCCGGAGAATGCGCATATGACCCTGCGCATCGCTCTCTACGAGTTGAATCGGCTGCTCGATCAAGGGCTCACAGCGGCTCAATTTGAAGAGACGCGCGCCTATCTCTTAAAAAACGTCTATCTGATGACGGCCACGCAAAACGCTCAGATCGGCTATGCTCTCGATTCTCGCTGGTATGGCACTGAGCCTTATACGGACTACATGCGCAAAGAATTGAACCGCCTCACCGTCGGCGAGGTGAACGCAGCTCTCCGCCGCCATCTATCGAGCAAGAATCTCCAGGTCGTGATCGTCACCGCCGACGCCAAAGGATTGCGCGATAAGCTCACGAGCGACAGCCCCTCCCCCATCGTCTACGACGGGGAAAAGCCGGCCGAGCTCCTCGCTGAAGATAGGATCATCGGCGCCCTGCCGCTCGGCATCAAGCTTGATCAGGTCACGATTACGCCGATCGACGCGGTCTTCCAGGGGCCGGCGATCAAGAGTTCCTCGGTCCGCTGATGACTCCT
>CANJJY010000320.1 GCA_947474445.1 Oligoflexaceae bacterium | reverse complement strand
TCATGATGAGGGGACGAAGCCGTTCCTCAAGGGCAAGCCAAGCTGAGGCGAGATGTGGCTCGAGACCCATTTCATCCATAGTCTGGGCGAGAAGGATCTGCCGTCTGGCAAAGTGCGGTGGACGGATGGAAAAGGGGCGATGAGCGTCCTGCAAGGTCTTGCCTTGATACACCAGGGGTCCACCCAGAAGGTTGCTCAAAAACTGGATCTGCTGAACCACAAGCTCGTCGTGGTCGATATGCATGAAAAAGTGGGCCAACATGGGATCTGTGATACTTCGTGCGTAGAAAGCGTGAACTATCTTTTCCACTCGCTCCGCACCGATGTCATCGTAAAGACTCATGACGCTGCCTCAAGATCCCCACTCACGTTTTTCTTTTTCTTCGGCTTTATCTCGAAAAAAGACGCGCAGAGGCACCTTACCAAATTCAAGCTCACTGCGGAAACGCTTAACTAGGTAGCGTTTGTAGGATTCCTGAATCTCGTCGGCAACGTTGCACTTGATGACGATAGTCGGCGGACAAACGCTGACTTGCGTTGCAAAGTAGAATTTGACTCTTTTGTTGTAGCGCTTCACCAAAGCTGGTGTGTGCTCAAGAATGGCTCTCTGCAGTGAATCGTTAATGCGTGCCGTTGGTACTCGCTTGCGATACGATTCTGCGAGCTCTTCCACAACCGCCATGATGCGATGGATCCTCTGGTTTTCTATACAGGAAGTAAAGAGGACAGGGGCATAAGCGATGTCTTTGAGCTTGTCATGAATCGTCGATTCATAATCCCTCGCCGTATTGGTCTCTTTGTCCGGAATGAGGTCCCACTTATTGACGACGATCAGCACTGGTTTGTATTTTTCAGCGGCGAGGGAGGCCAAGCGACAGTCTTGATCTGACAAACCTTCGTCAGCCGAGGTGACGATGATCACAACATCGGCATCTTCGATCGCCCGCAAGGCCCGCATGACGCTCAGTCCTTCGATCTTATCGAAAATCTTCTTCCGGCGGCGAATACCTGCTGTGTCGAGCAAGAGATAAGGTTTTTTGTTGTAGATAATGGCTGTATCGACCGGATCGCGGGTCGTACCCGCGACTTCACTGACGAGTGAACGTTCTTCGCCACAGAGGCGGTTGAGGATCGAAGATTTTCCAGCATTCGGGCGACCGATAAGAGCGATCTTGGTGGCTTCCGGATCCCGTGGTTTGACGGCTTTCAAATCTTCTCGCTGACGCAGATGGGTCTCGATATTTTCACAGACTTCCCAGAGTCCACGGCTGTGCGCAGCGCTGCACATGTGGAATTTTTCGATGCCCAGTTCGTAGAAGTCCCAGGACAAAACCTCGTGCTCAGGGCCATCGACTTTATTGACGATATAAACAACGTCTTTGTTCAGCTCTTTTAAGAATTGGACTAGCTGCCGATCGTGGGGATGAAGCCCAGCTTTGGCATCGAAGACCATCAACACGACGTCTGCATCGCGGATGGCTGTTTCGGTCTGCTCCCAGACGATATTTTTGGCGAAAGGCTGGTAATACAGATCGTCCGTTTCAAAGCCGCCGGTATCAACCAGAACAAACCCATCTTCTTCATTGAAAACTGATTCGACGGTACCATAGAGGCGATCGCGGGTGACTCCGGGACGATCGTCGATCAGAGCCTGCGTTGTGCGCGTCATTTTGTTGAAAATTGTCGATTTGCCAACATTGGGCCGACCGACGATGGCGACGATACCTTGAATCATAACTGCTCCTTCCGAGCTAAAACCCGGAGGGCATTTCCTAGGTCCCGCTGGGCGCCATAAATACGCCTTGCTGCGGAGGGTTCAACTTAGGAAATACCCTCGAAACCTAAATGTGCGATGTCTTTCCAGTTTTGTAAGGCCATCTGAGCAGCTTCCTGCGAAGCTGATTTCTTAGAGGGTCCATGGCCGGTGCCCAAACTTCTGCCGCGAAACAAAACCTCGACCGAAAAATCCAGTTGGTGATCTGGACCCTCGCGTTTGATGACCTTATACACGGGAGCTTCCTTGAATGCACCCTGAGTCAGCTCTTGAAGCCGGGACTTATAATCCTGCTGCGTAAGCTCAGTCAAAGACGAGGTTAAAACCTCGCGATAAAGTCCCAAAATAACTCGCCTTACGGCCTCAAATCCGGCATCCAAATAAATCGCACCAAAAAATGCTTCCAGCGCATCGGCCAGGACGGAGTCCTTGGTTCTCCCTCCGGCCCGCTCTTCGCCAGGTCCGAGCAAGAGGCAGTCGCCTATCGTCAGTTGCCTGCTGATGCGCGCGAGCGTGCTCTCGTTGACGAGAGAAGCCCTGATTTTCGAGAGTTGGCCCTCAGGAAAGCCTTCAGGTCTTTGCAAAAGTTCGGAGCTCAAGACGAGAGAGAGCACCGAGTCACCCAAAAACTCCAGGCGCTCATTCCAGGGCATGGTGGAGGCATGGGGATAGCGCTTTTGTATAAAACGTGCCGCCGAGCTGTGGGTCATCGATTCCAGAAGTAAGGAGGAATGCTGGAATTTAAAATCGATCCTCTGACACAGCTGTTCCATCAGCCGTATCTGAAGAGGATATGAGTCCCTAGCTAGGGCGAAAAAGTCAAATTTATCCAAGTGTTGAGACTCCTGGGCCGCGGTGGGGCTGATCAGAATGCGTCATTATAGGGGGCAAATCGAAAGATTCAAGGCTTTCTTATCAAAGTCCCACGGACTTTGTCCGACAAGAGCTGGCGGAGGCGAGAAGTCGAGGTCTCTCCTCGTGTGGTATGCTTAAAAAGGCGTGTCTGGTGGCTCGGACGGGTTTAAGTCGCGTTGACTTGAGAAGGACACCCGCCCATTGAGGACAACCGCCAGTTTTTCGCTCGACAAGTTTCTATGACATTGAAAAACGGTAGGTTGGAACGCGTATTCTTGGAATCGAGGACTTGCATGCGGACTCTCATAAAGCTCGGACTCTTCCTGCTTCTTGTGGGTCTATTACTTTGGGCCACCATTGAGGTTTATCTGCCTCGTTGGGCCGAGACCACCAAAGACTTGCCTCAGGCTGCCTTGGTGCGTCTCGACAATGGTACGCCTCTCAAAGAATTTGCCGATCGCCTGCAAGCTAATGGCGTCATTGACTGCAGCATATGCTTTCGATTCTGGGTCCGCTTTCGCCGCAGCTATTCGCTCTTTCAAGCTGGACCTTATCGGTTTGAAAACAAGGTGAGCCCGCTTGATATCGCTCGCAAGGTCGAATCTGGTGAGATCTGGCAACCCTTTGAACTTCAGTTTGTTATTCCCGAAGGCTTTACTCTTAAGCAGGTCATCGAACGTCTGCTGGCGCGTGAGGTCGGAACGCGCGAAGAAATTGAAGAAAGCACCAAAGACGCGGACCTCCTGGCTCGCTACAAAATACCTGGTCCAAATGTAGAGGGGTATTTGTTTCCGGCGACCTATAGTTTTGTATCCAAACCTCCGGTCCGCATTATTTTTGAAAAGATGATCGATACTTTTTTCCAAACTCTGCCCCCCAGCTTGGGTGAGGATCTCAAGGCAAGCAAGATCAGTCTGCATCAAGCGGTGATCATAGCGTCGCTGATCGAAAGAGAAACGGAGCTCGACGAAGAGCGACCTTTTGTTTCAGAGGTTATTTGGAATCGTCTCAAAGCTGGCGAACCTCTTGGTATTGATGCCGCGCTGATCTACGGAATCTCTGATTACCAAGGAGACATCAAGTGGGAGCATCTCCGCGATCGAAAAAATCCCTATAACAGCCGCATCCATAAAGGCTTACCACCCACTCCTATTGGCGCGATTTCAATGGAATCTTTGCTCGCTGTGTTCCATCCGACCAAGCTGGGCTACCGCTTTTATGTCCTAAGCAACGATGGAAGTAAAAAGCACCACTTCACAAAAACGCTGAAAGAGCACAACCTTTATGTAAAGCAGTTGATCGAGGCTTCACGAAAAAACTAGAATGGCAAAAGACCATCGACAGATGAGGTAATACTATGGCGACTAAACCGAAAATGGGTAAGAAGAATGAGGTTTCCTCGAGCCCGGCATCGGAAAGCAATGACGGTACCGGAAAAAGTGGAAGGGATGTCGAAAAAGAAAAAGATCCCAAGGATGGCCGCGTTCATCACCGCGTTCCAGTTCAACTGCTCGTCGACTATCGTGCGAATGGTCACTATCTTTTCGATTTCTGTCGAGATTTGGGTACGGGGGGTGTGTTTATCGAAACGAAGCAGCCCCTCAGCCATGGTAGCGTGGTGGAGCTGACGTTTACCCTGCCTGATTCGAAGGAGACCTTGGAAGCTCGCGGACGGGTCATTTGGGTCCAAAGCGAAGTTCCTGATAAAAATCTCGCTGCAGGGATGGGCGTCCAATTCGATGAATTCACGGCCGAGCAGCGACGGATTCTCCAGAGTTTCGTCAACCGCTACAGCGGCCCGACTACCGATGGAACTTCGAACAAGACCGCCTAAGCAAGCTTTCCCTCAAGATCCGCACTCCCATCGAGTGCGGCATTTTTACAAGCGTCTTACTCGCGCCTAGAAGTACCGCCCCGTTTCTGCTACTATCCCTCTCGCCGTATCGAGTAAGGGGGAGAGTAGCATGCATCTCATTTGGAAGAGGCCCGATGGATTTCATGGCGCTTCGCCGTCAGACTTTTCCGTTCTTGAGTTGGGAGGACACTCTCGACTCTGGCTGCATCGGACGGATAAGGATCAGTATCCTTTTCGCATCGCAGGTGGCTGGGAAGAAAATACTGGAACCGTTCGTTTGAATAATTTAGTCAACCTGCTCCCTCTGGGTCAGAAGGAGTGGCTTTCTTATCTCAACCATAGTTTCGATCATTCCATGAAGGACGATCGAACTATCTTTGTCGAAGAACTTACGGAGTGGTTACAGAGCCTGAAAGAGCATGTTAAAGGCGATACTTGGGAAACCGAGATATTGCAACAGGCGCTGCGTTTGATGTCGGAGCGCGTTCAATCCTATAAAGAAGCTTTTATCCGGGCTTCGTAAGGAGCGTTTGGCACGAGCCGCCCCTCGCGCTTTAAAGGCCTTTCTGCCCGAGAGAGGTCCTCCTTGGACCTTTCTGCTGACCTCACCTATCACCGCTCTGTCATAATTCAGAATTTTTACCTCGTTCTAAAGGTTTAGCCTCGAAATTCCGACTTAGAAGAGTCGTTCTCGTTGGGCACCCCGATGCCCCCGGACTCTTGCTAGGTGTGGCTATGAAACGGACGAAGGTCATCGTAATAACAGCCCTTTCGCTCAATGCACTGCCCGCT
>CANJJY010000319.1 GCA_947474445.1 Oligoflexaceae bacterium | reverse complement strand
TCCTCGCCGGCTTTACGAAGCTGGACGGGTACGGGATCTTAGTACGGGAAATCAGGCGATGACTTCGTTGCTCGGCTCTAAAAAATGCTCATTGACTGCTGTCAACTCCGCTTTTTTAGAGCTTTCGCGCCTTGTCCTCGCCGGCTTTACGAAGCTGGACTCATTTATGAATTGGGCTCGCGCAAGACAAAACCCAGCGGAAGGCTCTCGCCGAACAACTGCTGATCAAGCACGGAACTTCTCTCTTCTACGGCAAAGAGAGACGCGATGACGGCCTCATCGGCTCCCGCCTGTTTCAATCTTTCAGCGAAATGTTCCCGATAACGAGGATCGATATCGAGCGCAGATTCACCGCGCCTTCGGCCAGCGAGCTGATAGAAGAGCTTGAGAGGCTGATAGTGCCGCGTTGAGACGGGTAAGGAACGAATGGTATCGGCCCACTCTTCGACGAAGTGCGGAGGCACGATAGCCTCGGGGCCGGCGATGAGAGGATAGCGACTGCTGATCCGGGCTAAAGCCCAGATGCGTGCATCGAGCATATCTTTCTGGCCACTGGCAATCTGCTGCGCGAAGAGCCGACCGGCCTGCACCTTTTTCTCGAGAGGGGCCCGCTCCAAGGCTGCCGCCAAGCGAATCATCTCGGCCGAAGCTTTGGGATCTTTTCGCAGAGACGGAAGCAGGCGGTCCAAGATCTTAGCCTGCTGCCTACTATCCAACCCTCCGCTGACCCGCCTCCAGAACAGCCACCATTGATTTTCTAAGCGACTGTCGCCGAGATGAGCCTTATTCAAGCCGTGATCGAACAGCGGCGTGATCAAACGCATGCGCTCCGGATCGCTCGGTGCGCCCCACCCGGGACGGAGCGTAAAACCCGCGAGATAGAGCCAGGTGCTTTCCATGGCGGGACTGCGCTGGCGGCGATGCATCGCCTCCTGCAAAGGCTCCCAGAGCCGTCTCAAGAGAGGTAATGACCAATCCTCCCTCGCGATGCCCAGTCGCTCTTCGAGTCCCCGCGGGAGTTGTTCGATTCGCCCTTCGCCCGGAGCGATCGTCTTACCGAAGTTCCTTTGTAAGAGATCGAGAGCCTGGTCGAGCGCTGTCTTCGATACTTCGAGTCCAAAACTTTCCACAAGGCGCGAACTCTCGCCATCGGAACGCTCCGCTGGCTCCAAAGAAAAATCGAGGCGCCAGCTTTCTGCTGCGTCTTCCAGAGACCGCGCTGCGATCGCTAATACACCGGTCTCTCGCACTTGCGCTTCCAATGCGACGGGAACCAAACGCGCCGCCGCCTTCGCTCGGCTCGGGAGCTGGAGCGTTAGCGCCGGCAAGGCTCGCCATTCCGGAAGAGGAGCACTTACTTCTTGCGGAGCATCGAGACTACTGTAGAGCTGAAACGAAACAGGTTGCCCTGTGCGGAGATAGAGTCCCTCCTGTTCGAGGCGAGCCAGCAGGCCGCGCGGTTGACCGCGGGGCACTAGACAGAGGTAGCGGGAATCACCAGAAGGTGCACTCAGCTCGAGGTAAAGCGAACGCGGAAAGGTCGATGCGACTAAGGTCTTTCCGTGATGGCGTTGCCATGCATACCAGGCCGCACCGCGCGCGATCGCCAGATCAGGAGCCGCATGGTCGAGCCGGATGATGGGCCGCGATCCCTGCCAGGAACCGATGACTTCGATCAGTCTCTCTTGCAGAAAACGCGCCTGCAATGAACCGCCGGCACAAAGCACAGCATCGATCGGCGTCGCGTTCAGGAAAGCCGCGAGATGCCGCGTGACAGCCGTATCTTGCACGAAAGGCAAACCGAATTGGCGAAGCCCCGTCGAGGATCGCTCGGGGCGTGCTGAGGCATCTACGCTCGGAAAAAATCCTTGGAAGATGAGTTCGATCAGATCGCGCGCCGCAATCGTTCCGCGCGCATAATCTCCGAATAAGTTTTGCGCTTGCAGGGGGACGCTGACGTGAATATCTTCCTGGCTCCACGGAGTCTGGGCCAATTCTGCGAAGGAACGGACTGTTGCCGCGCGCTGCAGCACGTCTTCTTTGAGTTGCCGCGCTTGCGCAACGAGCAATTGCCAGGCGGCACGGGGCAAGCTGTCGCCGCTCGAGGGTAGCATCTTTTCCTGCAAAGCACTGGCAATCGCCAGATCGATGTTGTCACCTCCGAGCAGGAGGTGATCGCTTACGCGGCGACGCGTAATCGTGCCGTCCGATCCCACATCGAGGAGAGTAAAATCGCTGGTTCCACCCCCCATGTCACAGACGAGAACAGTTCCTTCCGTGCCGGCCGCATGATCTGCGTACCAGTCGTAGAAGGCGGCTTGCGGCTCTTCGAGCAATTCGACTGTCTCGGGATAGCCAGCGCGCTTGGCAGCTTCCAAGGTTAGATTTTGCGCCAGATCATCGAATGATGCTGGTACCGTAATCACGATTTTTTGTTGGTGAAAGGGCTGAGGATCGTCGCCGGCGGCAAAGCGCACGTTCCACGCATCGCGCAGATGCTCGAGCAAGAGGACCTGAACAGCGAGAGGGCTGAGGCGCTCTTCGCCGACCAGTTGACTGGATCCCCAAGGGAGAATGGAGGCCTGCCGTGTGCTCATCGCCCCGACACTCAACCATGATTTAGCCGCATAGGCGACGCGTTCCGGTTCTTCGCTGGCGCGCAGCCTCGCTTCACGACCGAGCACATAGCGAGTCTCTGCAGCCGACGCTTGCCAAGGCAAGCGTCGCGCCTGCTGCTTGATCTGCGCCCGCGAAAGGAACCAAACAAAGGAAGGGAGCTTGACGCTCTCCATCCATTGACCTTCACCCTCCCACTGAGGCACGGGTAAAAGCTCGATCGTCGGCTGGGAAGCGTGCAGATCGACAAAACCCAAAGAGCAGTTGGTGGTCCCGAGGTCTATTCCTATCGCATAGCGCGCGGTCTTAGCCATGATCGGGACTCAATTGAAATTCGAGCTGCCATGACTGCGGTGATTCCAGATGCTGCATCGCCAGCTGCATGGTGCCGAGCTCGGTTAATTCGCTGGTGAGGTATACGGGCAGAACGTCGGCCGTCGATCCTTCTGGACGACTGAGACGGCAGGACATGAGACTGAGTTCTTCCAGCTCGCTTTCCGCATCCTGAACGAGAGAGCCGACTTGATCGCCGGCGCGATCGCTGGCGCTGAACAAGCGAAAGCTCACTTCTTCACCCGTACCCAAACCGAAGGCTTGATCGAGCAGGTTCAGCCGCTCACCTTCCTCTGTGCCTTGAGGAAGAACGCAAAGTCCCTGCAGCGTCGGTCGACGACCTGGAATCGCTGGTTCATTGCTTTCGACTCCGATGTAGTAGGAACGCGCCGCCCCGGAGCGCACACGCAGCCTCCGACCCTCGGCCTTGATTGCCGCAAAGGACGCCGCACCAAAGGCGACGGCGTGATCGAAACTTGGATTTTCAAGCAGGGTCAGGTGATCGCCCACCCAGCGTTGAAGGAGGCGCGTCAAGCGTTGACGGAGCGGCGGCGCATGAAATACGCCCCCGTTAAACAGCACATGCGTCGGGAGCAAACTCGGAGCGTCTGGATTCCAGCGTTCACCGATACGATCTTGCAGCAGTGCCGAAGCGCGTACATTGGCCTGCGCTTCTTGGAGAAAGCTCGCGAGTTGACGCGTGATGGCCGGATCTTTTTCGTAGGGGAGTCCGAGTTCTCTGAGGCCGAGACTGCGGGTACGCGGCACCTGAGCGGTCACTTCGCAGACGGGAAAAAAGCCTTCAATCAGGAGTTCGGCGACTTCTTGACGGGTGACTTGCAGACTGATCGTTCCCGAAAACAGCTGACTGCCCCGTCCAGCGATCACCACGGGATGGTCATCGACGAGAGTGGAACCCAGCAGGGCTTCCTTCGCCAGGCGGGCTTGATGCTGAAGAGCCTGGAACTGCCAGGCATCGAGTTTGAGGCTGTGTTTTTCTTGCAGGTGATAGGCGAGGGCCAAGTCCATGTTGTCACCACCGAGCAGGAGATGCCGCCCGACTGCAACGCGATCAAGGCGCAGATCGCCGTCTTCTGCGGACACGGCGATCAGACTGAAGTCGCTGGTTCCACCGCCCACGTCACAGACCAAAATGAGATCGCCCACGTGCAATTGCTTGCGCCATTGATCGCCCTGATCGGCGAGCCATGCATAAAACGCTGCGAGTGGTTCTTCCAGCAAAGTCAGATGCTTCCAACCCGCTTCGCGCGCCGCCGCTTCCGTCCATTCGCGCGCCAGGAGATCAAAGGATGCCGGCACCGTTAAGACGAGGGCCTGATCGCCCGCATCGAGGCCGGGATGCCGATCGTTCCAAGCAGCCCGCATGTGTGTGAGAAAATCGCGCGCCGTTTCGCGTGGCGTGCGGCGGCCCTCGACAGTCGATTTATGGGGCAAAAGCGGTTCGGAAATTTCAGTTCCGCGACCACCATAGCAGAGCCAACTCTTAGACGAGAGGATGGCCCGATCCGGTGCATTCTGGGCCAGGTCGCGCGCCCATCGACCCACGAGCGGAGAATCGCCCGAATGGTCCCAGGGGAGTGCACGATCCTCAGGCGCTATTTCATGAGGACCGGGAAGATAGAGCACCGATGGCAGGAGCGAGCTCTCGAAAATTTGTGCGGGACCTTCGAGCTGAGCGATCTCGAGCAGTTCGGCTTGCACGGTTGCGTGCGGTGCGGAACTGGCGAGAGCACAGTGCGAGGTGCCGAGGTCGATTCCAATGGGATAGAGAGTGCTTTCGTTCATGCATGTCCACCTTGCGCATCAATTTCAGCGGGAGCGATGATGCGGGCTGATGCTCCCGCATGGGGCATGCTCTGCGGCAGTCTTATGCTCAAGGCTTCCCAGCCTCGATGCAAGAGACGCCCCTGCGTGCTAGCATCCGCGCTCAAAACGCGGAACTTTTGGCTCGCATCGCCAGTTGGTATGGAGACGACACTGCCTTCGGTTTCTTCGCTGATAGGTTGAATATCGAAGTAGTCTTGGAGCACGACTTTAACGCCTTGATGCACGACGCGCGCGGCCGCTCCGACTTGAACGTCGGGGAGGCGATTGATATCGGCCATAGCAAAGTCGAGAAAACGTCCGCGTTCTTGCAGACTCCTTAGGAATTGAAGCACGGCGACATCGGTCGCTTCACGATGCGTCTGTCCTTCGGCCTTAACCGTCTGCGCGCGCAAGGCCTGAGCTTCGGCTTCGCTTGCAAGGAGGCGGGCGTTGAGATCCTGCAGATTCCGGCCCAATCGAAAATGGGCGGCGCGCTCTTCCTTTAATTGT
>CANJJY010000318.1 GCA_947474445.1 Oligoflexaceae bacterium | reverse complement strand
TTGCGCCGTCTCATGGTTCCATCTTAAGCATTATTTCTAGCGCCGTCGTCTTTCGAGACGGCGCTTCCCCCCCTCTTTTTTCCTCAGGAACATTATCATGCAAAAGCAAGCACCATCGAATCATGGTATAAAACGCCTATTGCAGCTAGCTTGGCCTGACCGGAAAAGTCTGGGACTTGGTTTTGTGTTTTTGGTGCTGGGGAGCAGCATGCTCCTGCTCTACCCTCAAGCGGTAAAAGTCATTATCGATGAAGCCCTGGGGTCTGGTCGCACAGAAAAAATCGATCAGGCAGCCATTATCATTTTAGCCGTCTTCTCATTGCAGGCAGTCGCAGGAGCTGGGCGCTACTATTACTTTACCAGTGCAGGTGAACGAATCGTCACTCGCTTGCGTTCTCAGCTCTACAGCCGAATTGTTGAACAGGAAATGGCTTTTTTTGACAGCCGGCGCACCGGAGAATTGATGAGCCGGCTCGCTTCCGATGCGAGCCTCCTTCAAAATGCAGTGAGCGTTAATATTTCGATGTCGATGCGTAATCTAGGATCAGCTGTGGGTGGCCTAGCTTTACTGATCTATACCTCTCCTATCTTGGCCCTCGCGCTTCTCGCCTGCATTCCGCCTATCGCCTTCGGGACTGCACTGTTCGGCAAACGAATCCGCCGTATATCCCGAGAAGTACAGGACGGACTCGCCGAGACGGGTATCGTCGCCGAAGAAACGATATCGGGCATGCGGACCGTACGTGCCTTCGGCAAAGAAGCATTTGAAGCGGCACGATACACGACCGCCATCGAACGCTCCTATCAATTGGCACTGAAACGCATCCGCAGTATTTCAGGAGTCACCGCACTTGCCAGCTTGTTCGGCTATAGCGCCATTGTTGGAGTCCTTTGGTACGGTGGGCGCCTCGTTATTGAAGGCAAAATGACCGTCGGTGATTTAACTTCATTTATTCTCTATGCGATGACAGTCGCCATCTCAGTGGGAACATTGGGTTCACTTTGGACAGATTTCATGGCCGCAACCGGTGCAGCCAAACGCGTGTTTGAACTACTTGATAGAGAATCGTTGATGGCCTTGCATGGCGGCTTCAAAATTGAGCGACTCGAAGGCCACCTGGCCTTCGAAGGCGTCAGCTTCAGTTACCCTTCTCGCCCTGACATCAGCGTCCTACACGGCATCAACTTTCGCATTGAGCCAGGAGAAGTCGTGGCCCTGGTCGGACCTTCTGGAAGCGGTAAATCTACCATTGCCGCTTTGGTATCGAGATTTTATGATCCCGACCAAGGCCGTTTGACGATCGATGGGATCGACATCAAACTCTATGACAGCGTTTCATTGCGCGAACAGATCGGAGTGGTCGCTCAAGATCCAGTCCTTCTCAGCGCGACCATTGGAGCCAATATCCGTTACGGGAAAGCATCGGCCAGCCAAGCTGAAGTTGAAGAAGCCGCACGTGCAGCAAATGCCCACAGCTTTATCCAGGATTTCCCCCAAGCTTATGACACGCTCGTCGGAGAAAGAGGGATTCAATTGTCGGGAGGGCAAAGGCAAAGAGTCGCCATTGCCCGAGCGATGCTAAAAGATCCCCGATTGCTCGTCCTCGATGAAGCTACGAGTGCGCTCGATGCCGAGAGTGAGCACCTCGTTCAAGAGGCCCTCGATCGTCTGATGCAAAGTCGAACGACGATCGTGATTGCCCATCGTCTATCGACCGTGAGGCATGCTCATCGAATTTTGGTGATGGAGGCGGGGTGTATTGTCCAAGTGGGGACGCATGACAGCTTGATGCAGAATCGCGAGGGAACTTATTTTAAGCTGGTGAATCGCCAGTTTATGCAAAATGAGAGCTGAGGAGAGGCCTCCCCGCTCTTGTTCCCACTCAGCGAGACAGCACCTGAGCTTTTGAGAAAGCCTTTATCAATGAGCAAACGTTTTGGTCTTTCGGACAAGTAACTTCGAAGGTCAATCCGCCTGGATTTGGGTTGTCATTGTCGGAAATATTCCAAAAGCCAATCCCAGCAATGCCATCGCGTACCTGATTGCTGCCTTTTGATTTGTCAAAATAGGCCGCTTCAAAGACTTTGGCTCGCATCTCCATTGCCTTTTCGCCTTCACTCCTTTGGATTTGCCATCCAAACTCCGCTAGATAAAGCGGCTTTTTAAAATCCTTAGCCGTCGCTATATGCTCCTCTACCCACTGCGACATAAATAAATCGGGTCGATCCGCGGGTTCGATAAACCATTGGAAAGGCCAGGCGTGAATCGAACAAATGTCGATCGTCGGGATTTTACAGTCGAGATCGAAGTAGCTTCCTTCGGGCACAGGATTTTCCGTCCTGCCATTGCGTCTGGCTGTAGGAGGGTTCGCCGCTTGCCAGGGATAGTAGCTGTATTTACTGTGACTTTTGAAGAATCCTTCTGTTCCCGTCCCCACCAGTTGCTTGGGCGCGTTATCCTTAATCAGTTTCGACGCCCAAGTCAACCAATCGACAACAGTTTGACCCGATGGATCAGAGCGACCGCGCGCCTCGTTCATAGGCTCCCACATGAGGATTGTGGGGTCGTCTTTGTACAGTTTTCCCGTTATCGAGTTTCGGCGATTGAGGATTTGCATGACGTATTCTTGATATAACTTTTTCGACTTGTCGTTTCGATAGAAAATTTCTCGATCGAAGTATTCCTTGGATTCGGGAGGGTGGCCCACCCAGGAGTTGAGGAGAACAATGCCGCCAAACTCATCCCAGTAGTTGGCGAGTGGCAAAATAATTTTAATCTTTTCTTCAGCAGCTTTGGAAATGACATAATCAAACTGCTTCCATCGTGATTCCGTGAATACGCCTCGCGAAGGCTGCAGCGAGTCAGAACCCCCATTCCAAAAGCCCCACATCCTCAGAGCATTAACCCCTAGCTCTTTCATTTGAGCAAATTGTTTATCGGCAGAGGCCTTGGAATTTAGCATCGAATAGCTATTTGCCGCGCTAAATCGATATTCACTGCCTTTGTAGATGAGTTTGCTAGGATTGCTTGGATCAACGCGAACAAAATCATCTGGCCCGCTTGCTTCTAACATTTCGCTGCTTTGAGCAGTTGATTTGCAGGCTGTTACTGGCAAAAGTGAAAAGAGAGATATCGCGATAGACAGCGAACGCCGAAAAACCTTCATGGTATTTTTTCCTTAGAGCCGAAGGCTGCTGTAAATAAAAATCTTTAGGCATTTTACCATCGTTCGTCCTTTAGGTAAACAAAGCCACCCAAATCCAGATGAGCTAAATCCCTGATTTAAGATCCCTTGTGATGAGCAATGGGTAATTTTTCAATTAGGAGCCTCCGGCGTGAAGAGTTAGGATGCACTTATCATGTCCCCAGATTGAACACCGATGCCTGCCCTAAGAAGAAGCATCATTTCCATGCGGAGGTTACTCGTGCGTCATGCAATTTCGACCTTAGCGCTTTTCAGTCTCGTCGCGACCAGCTGTGGTCAAACCCCTCAGGAAAAAAGTCAACCCAGCATCTATGGTGGTAAAAAGGTAGAAAGTGGCCAATGGCCTGGTGCTGTAGCCATTACAGGTCTCCTCGGCATGTACTGCAGCGGAACTCTTGTCAATCCTCGCCTCGTCATCACAGCGGCTCACTGTATTTCTGCATTTTCGCCCGGAGGAACCTATGTCTACGTCGGTGAAGGATGGGTTTTGGGTTTAATAAAAGGCCAGTACAAAGCCCTGCGCAAGGCAGCTTCACCAAAATATGATCAACAGAGCCAGGGAGGATGGAACGATATCGGCTATATCGTCCTCGAAAAACCGATCGATCTTCCCGCTAGTGCGTTCGTACCGATTCTGACCGATCCTGAAGAGACAAAGGAGCTCCTAGCTCCCGGAAAAACCTCGCACATAGTGGGCTTTGGGAACCGTGAAGATGGGGGTATTGGTCGTAAATATGAGGCCGACGCGACCATCACGGACGTGAATGCCAACGAAGTCGCTATAGGCGGCGGAGGAGTCGATTCTTGCCAAGGTGATAGCGGGGGCCCAGCTTACGGAAAACTTGCGAACGGCCAATGGCGCGTTTATGGAGTCGTTTCGCGAGGAGGAGACTGCGGTACAGGGGGACTTTGGGGATTGATGGGCGCAAATATTTGCTGGATTCAAAAAGATTCAGGCATCAACTTAAATTTGCCCCAGGGAACTTGCCCTGAGGCCTGAAGAGGTAGAGAAATCGTTCACCATGACAAGTGGCTGCCGCGGAGGCGGCCCTTGGCATTCATTCCTAGAAAGAAAGCCCAACATAGAAGGTTGAAGTCAAAGAAGGGTTCGTCAGTTCATCACGCTTCTTTTTTTCTTGAAGAATATCGTCATAAATATTTGCAAAGTCTCCTTTAAAATTGCGGCTAACCTCTGGTTCCGTGACCTTAAAATACAACCCTACCCACTCGGCACCAATTGAAAAGTTCTTCCATTGCCAACGGTTGCCCACTCCTATCGTGGCGCCTGTGTCGGTGTATGTCACCTCACGAACGCGGCCTTTCGAATCGGATACAAAAAGAGATTTTTTCAAATCGATATCGTCATAAACCAAAGTCCGTTGACCATAGCCGCCCGTCACGTAAAAAGTATTGCCTATGAAAATATCTGCAAATCCTGAAAACAGATGGCCTTCTGTCGGTAGATTAGGAGCACCGAGAGTAATAAACGGCCGCACGTATTTAGCTCCGAGAATGACGTTCTTGTGAACATAGATACCCGCGCTGCCTGACAGAATACCACCCGTGAGAGAGACTATTTTATTGCTGCGCTCAGCGGCGCTTGAGCGTTGCCCACTGGACTCATACACGGTTGTTGTCTCTTCAACTACGTAGGATCCATCGCTAGAGCGATCTTCACTCCGGTTTTGATCTTCGTATTGACTGGTGCGTTGAACCGATCTTTTTTTCTTGCGCCTCTTTGAGCGGTTGGCAAGAGCTTCTTGGGCGATAAACGTCGTTAAGAGGAGGATGACAACAGGTTTCAAGTAGCGCATAGGATCTCCGGTACAGCTTGGAAAAGGAACGGTTCCTCAAGCTCACTCTAGCGAATACCGTGCTAGATTCTGCCGGGGCGTAATAATCAATCATACAAATAGCTTAGGATGCAGAGTCTCCCGTAAAGGCCCGCAATAGCGACCAACTTTTGCTCAGATGTGTCAGATTTCAGACGTCGGGAAATGAATGAAGAGAAGAAACGGTCCCGCCGGGAATCGAACCCAGATCAGCAGGTTAGGAACCGGCCGTTTTATCCGTTAAACTACAGGACCTCAAACTCGGGCAAGCATCGCAGGT
>CANJJY010000317.1 GCA_947474445.1 Oligoflexaceae bacterium | reverse complement strand
GAATCACAATCTTTTCAAAGTCATGGTCGACGAATAGTCCCACGCTTGCCGGTTCTCGCGTCAGGGTCCCGGCCGTGGTCCCTGACGGCCTTTTCCCTCTTGCTTCTACTATTTCTTAAAGAGCTTTTCCGCTAACTCAAGATGCTTAGAGTTTTCCATGTCTTTGCCCTTCGTCGCCATGTCGAAGAGTTTGAGTTTGGCGGCGTCTTTGTCCAGGGGTTTTTGGGCGAGACATTGAACGACGTAATGATTGTCGATCAAACCCTCTTGATAGAACAGTATGCGCAGACCTTTGAGCTCGCGCAGGATTTCATTCGAGCTGAAGTAAAAATTTCGATAGGCCTCGGCCGAGCCAATCGCCTCGCCCATCTCGGGGACGCCGAGAGAACTGATGAGCAGAGTCGCCCCTTGCTTCATGGCGCTGATGATACTGGTATAGTAGCGATTCACCGAAGGCCTGAAGTTGGTCATCACGATGCTGTCGTATTCCATGATGCCGAACAAATAGAGATCGAGATCGGCCGTCTGGGCTTCGATCGTCACTCCTGTATCGCGCGCGAGCTGCTTGGCGTGTTCAATGGCGACTTTAGACAGGTCAAAACCTTTCACCTGAAAGCCTTTTTGAGCCAGATAAACCGAATTGACCCCTTCGCCCATGCCGACATCAAGGACCTTGCCGGTTTCAAGTCGATGGATCATCTGCAGGAGGAAAGGGTGGGGGGCTTTCCCCGCAGCAAAGGGTTTTTCCGTGTAGTAGGTGTCCCAGTATGTGCGCGCATCCATGGTCATTTCCCTCCAGTCGGCCGAGTATAATGAGTCCGGACTCGGCGCGGCAAGCAGGAACTTGCCCGCTGTCAGACAGACAAGTGAGGGGCGGGGCGAGAGCGAGGAGCCGATGCGGTACGGCTCCCTTGTGGTATGCTGGAGTCTGCCACTTTTTATTCCGGGACTATCGAGAGGGTCTAGCCTATGGAACTTTCCGCATCTGTAATGAAGAGGGGGCTCGTCCTTCTGTGTGCCACGACTCTCACGCCTCTGGGCCTGTTAGCTGACAGCGCAGCCGCGCAAGGCAAGGGGGAGCTTCCGTCCCCGGGCCCTGCTCTCAGCCAATCGAGCAAAAAGGAAAGTGATTTATTTGGCGATGACGAAGAGCCTCGCGCTAAGCCGAAGGCAGCTGACGAAGCTCCCACGCGGCCGAAGCCCGCGGAAGGCGAACTCGAGATGCCCTTCAACGCGGCTATCGCCTACGGGATGGTCAATGTCTCCAATTCAAATAGCATGAGTGACGTCTTCACGGGATTAGCGGGCAAAGGGCCCTATGGATCCTTCGCTTGGACCCTCAGTGATCGCCATGTGTTGGAAGGGCAGTTGGGGATCTTTGAAAATGCCCAGCAGCTGGCCGCGACCCAGGCGACCTTGCTCGTCGGCCAGTATAAATTCTTTTGGTCTCCGCTTTTTTATCAGTCTTTTGGTGTGACCTACAGCGATATGAATTCTAAAATTAAGGTGTCGACGCAGCCGAACGCATCCTACGGGACCAAACGGCTTCTGGTTCACAGCGGATTTGGTAATCGCCTGCAACTCGCGCGCTTCACGATCGATCTTGAATATGTGGCTCTGGCTTATATGGCTTCACTTTTGAGCGAAAGCTACGGCATCGATGATGCGGCCGTTCGGCAGCTCTACAAATCGGATGAAAAACAGGCGAACGGCACCTTTGTCTTCTATCGAGCGCTGCATCTCGCCGTTGGTTTTGATTTTTGATGAGGGGGAACTTCGCGTTTACCGCGCTTCGTAGCTGACGGCTTCAAAACTGGTGGGGCGCTGACTCGGACTATCACCGCTATAGGGTTCGCTGTGCGAACCCAGCTCGATTCCCTTCGCTGTTTCTCGAATAATCTCATAAACCACTGCTTCGCGAGCCGGAATCTTCTGGCCGCCGCAGCTGAGATCATTGACGACGACAGGCGTTGCATGGGTCCATTGGGAGATGCCGCACAATTCGCTTTCGCCGAAGGCTGAGGCGATGCGCGGATCGAGAGCGGTCAGGGAAATATCTTCGAAGGTCAAATCCAGGAAACCTTGCTCTTCATCGAGCGTATACCGGCCGGTAAAAGCAAAATCATAAGCGGGGACCTGACAGGCGTCGTCGCTGAAGATGGTTTGAATCATTTCAAAGTGGCCATTGTCCAAAAGCACGTCTTTCACCGCCGAGAGTTTTTCCAGGGGAAGACAGCTGGTGCCGTACAGACCTTCGGGTTGGCTAAATGCCTGAGACGTCGTGATACTTCCACCGAGGATCAAGCAGGAGAACAAAGCTAACTTTTTGGACAGCGACATTCTGCACCTCTCAGAATTGCGGGCCGAAGAGGTACAGTAGGAAAATCTGCGCGCCGCGGCAAGGATAAAGCGGCCAATGCCTCCTTATTGGCGGAGTTAAAGCGTATTCCTCTTCACATGGACTGTTTTCATCCGCCCGTTCGGCGTGAGGCCAAGGCTTCAAGCTTGTCGAATTGTCTTAGCATGCTGCGCTCCTCGGTCAAGGATCGGGCTTCAGTGAGGGTCAGCCAACGCAGATCCTTCGATTCGTGGTTGAGCTGAAGAGGGCGATCGGGATCGAGGACAAAGAGATAGCGGACATCGAAATGAAAGTGAGTCTCGTCGCTGCCACGCGCAGGAATCGCGTGGATATCGAGATCAAAAGGTAGAGTCTCGCTCGCCGGCACACCGGGAATAGGGAAAGACGAGAGAGGCCAAGGTCTCACCGCGCTCGAACCCGATTCCTCACGAGCTTCCCGCCAAGCGGAAGCGAGCACATCGCTCGCTCCATCAGTGTGACCGCCCAATTGCAGCCACTTGCCGAGCTTCGCGTGCAGTGTGAGCAGCACGCGATCGAGCCCAGGACTCGCGACCATTGCCGAGCCCGTGATGTGACCGACGCGGCAGCTGCGTTCGAAGCAGTCGGGATGAGCGGCGATAAATTGATGTATGCCGCTTCGATTGGCTTCTTCCTCCCGTCGATCAAAGTGGGGGTAGGGAATGCGTCCGGCTTCCCAGCTTTGGCGGTAGAGATCTAAAGCGTCCCTCAGTTGATGACGATGCACGGGAACTCCTCGGTGTGATTACGATTTAGCATGTGACTACAGTCTTTCGGCTGACAGGCAGAGAAGGAGCGTATTTTTTCGGCCTTTTTTGCTCGTTCAAAAAATGCAACGAATGCAAAGCCTCGAAACTCTGCGGAAATGGGGATCTTTACTGAGCAGCAAACTCTTTTCCATGGTTGATTATAGAGCGTTTCAAGGTTACAAGAAGATCGCTCCCAAAAGTGTGCAATTCAGGATCCCCAGCGATGGCCAGAATAAGCGATGGTTGCGCAAAAGCCAGCGGAAAAATAGAGGCGACCGGTCTTCTCGTTGGTCTTCTTTTGGCTTATGGCGCGCTCGCCTATCTCAGCCGACAGTTTACCTATTCCGTGCCAGAGCTTATTTCATTTCATCTCGCGGGCGGCGCTGCCCTCGCGGTGTATTGCTTGTTTCGACCTGCCTCGTGGGTTTGGTTCAGTCTTCTTTTTCTGGCGATCGAACTCACTTTGGCCCTCACCGCGGGTGGAAATTTCGAACGCCTCACTCTCACCGCTCTCCTGCGCACCGGCTCGGTGGTCGTCGCTGCGGCTTCCGTGCGAGCCTATCTGGGGCATCGGCCACGCCTCGACCGGGCGCGGGATGTCGGCGCTCTTCTCTTGATGCCGCTTGGTATCGTCTATCCACTGACCGCCTTGCTTGCTTCCTTGAGCCTGTCGACGGCGCTGCAGATGGGCTTTTGGCAGGTCGCTTGGCAGTGGTGGTTGGGCGATCTGGCAGGAGGGACCCTTCTCTCGCCTTTGCTTCTCGTCTGGGGGCAGCAGCGCCCGCTGTGGCGCGTCAAGTGGATGGCGAACAAAGTGCGCGAGAGTCTTTTGCTCTTTTGCATCCTCACCCTGGTTTCGACTTTTGTGTTTGCCCAGGTGAGCGGTAGCGCCGGTTCAAATCTGCCTTATCTCATCTATCCTGTCTGGCTCTTGATCGCCTTTCGCATTGGTCCGCGCGGCATCATCGCGGCGACGCTGCTCATCGCTGGCCTCGGCCTCTATTGCAGCGTCTCGGGCCTCGGTCCTTTTAGCCTCACCACCGGCGTCAATCCCCAGCTGCAGCTTCTCGTGTTCTTGGTCTTTCTCGGTGTTGGTTTTTGCACCTGCTTGATCCTGAGTATTCTCACGCTCGAAAAAAGCTTGGCTCAACGCCAGCATCGGCAGACTCAATCTTTGCTCGAAGGCCTGGTTGCGAATATTCCTGCCGCGATCTATGTGAAAAATAGTGAGGGGCGCTATCTGATCGCCAATCGTTTCGCAAAAACTCTCCTCTATCCCCACGCCGGACCTATCGTCGGCAAGACTGATTTGGATCTCTGGCCGGAAGAGACGGCCCGCCGGATCGCACTCCATGACGGGAAGATTCTGCGAGAAGGGGAGCTGGTGCGCCTCGAAGAAGATATCAGCGGAGGCGAAAAGGTTCTCAACCTCCTCACGATCAAATTTCCTCTCGTGCAAACGACCGGCGAAGCGCCATTGATCTGCGGTATTTCCACCGATATTACGCACCTGAAAGAATTGGAAGCTGAACGCTGGGATATTCTGCAGCGCGAAAAGAAAGCGCGGCAGGATACGGAAGCTCTCTTCGAAGAATCGCAAAGGCTCAATCGCCTCAAAGATGAATTTTTGACGACTCTCTCGCACGAACTGCGGATTCCTCTGCATGGCATCCTCGGCTGGACCCAGATTCTTTGCGATCAGAAGACTGACGTCGAGCAACGCAACATAGCCTTTCAGAATTTGCGTCGCAGCGTTGAAGCGGAATCGCGTGTCATCGACGAGCTACTCGATATTTCCCGCATTTTGACTCAAAAAATCAACGTCACGCAAGAATGGGTGAACCTCGATCGCGTGATCGATACGGCTTTGATCGCCGTTGACGAAGCGGCGCAGGCCAAGAATTTGCAAATAGATTGGAAGGCTGATGGCGAAATGCACGGGGTGCGCGGTGATGGACACCGCCTGGAACAGGTCCTGATCAATCTATTGGTCAATGCGATCAAATTCACGCCGCCGGGAGGCAGGATCCGTGTGTCGGTCCTGCGCCGCGATGCTGAGATCGAACTCTCCGTGCGCGACAGTGGAATCGGCATTTTGCCCGAGAATATTCCGCATATATTCAAACGGTTCTGGCAGGCAGATAGCTCACTTTCGCGACGCTATGGTGGCCTGGGACTCGGCTTGGCCCTGGTTCAAGAACTGGTTTCACTGCATGGCGGGAGGATACAGGCGCAGAGCGATGGGGAAGG